>JAMPHJ010000037.1 GCA_023663465.1 Muribaculaceae bacterium
GGTAAATCAATACCTGCGAGCACTTTTCTTATTATTCAACTGTCAAACTCCCGTGAAAATTGATTTCCGTGGGCTTGCCTTTTCCATAGTTGAAACAACATTTTTTCTATGTTAAGATACAATAAGAATCAACGATGGAATTGAATGTCTGCTGAAGCGGACTAGGGAAGGAGTATCATTATCAAAATGAAACTGGCAGTATTGGAAAGAAACAGTATCGGCACGGATATTGACATATCCTGTTTTGAAAAGTTTGGCGAAGTGACTTATTATCCGAATACCGTAGCGGACAACACCGCGGAGCGGGTAAAGGATGCGGACATTGTCATTGCCAATAAAGCGCCACTGAATGAAGGCACTTTAAAGGAAGCTTCCAATCTCAGGTTAATCTGTCTGTTTGCAACCGGATTCGACAATGTGGATTTGGAATATTGTAAGAAAAGAGGGATAAAAGTTGCAAACGTGGTTAACTACTGCACGCCCGCGGTTGCGCAGCATACCCTTTTGCTGGCGATGATGTTGTCGGAGAAGATAGCGTATTATGATGATTATGTGAAATCCGGCGTATACAGCTCACAGGATAGGTTTTCCAATTTTGATAGGGCGTTCCATGATTTGGAAGGAAAGACCTGGGGAATCGTGGGAATGGGAAATATCGGGCATAGGGTAGCCGGGCTGGCGGCGGCTTTTGGCTGTAAAGTTATCTTTTATTCCGCGTCCGGGAAAAGTACTTGTACGGAGTATGAAAGGGTTGATTTTGACACGCTGCTGACGACTTCCGATATTTTATCGCTGCACTGTCCGCTCAGCGACAGAACAAGAAATCTGATGCAGAAAGACGCTTTTGACAAAATGAAAGAGACGGCGATTCTGATTAATGTTGCAAGAGGTTCCGTCGTGAATACGCAGGATTTGTACGAGGCGCTGACGGAAGGAAAAATTGCGGCGGCAGGGCTGGATGTATTAGAAAAAGAGCCGATGGAATTTTCCAATCCGCTTGCGCAGATTAAGGACAGCACGAAGCTGATTATCACGCCGCATATGTCCTGGGCAAGCGTAGAATCCAGAAAGCGTCTGGCAGAAGAAGTGATGCAAAATATCGAGGCGTTTCTGGCAGGGGAAGACAGGAATATTGTGAATCAATAAAAATAGATAATTGCGAAACGAAAATTTAAGAATGTATAGTTGCGCAGAATATATAATCCAAAAGCAGGTACTGTGAAAACGCCGGTACTTAGCGAAAAAGGCGCTTTGCGGCTTTTGAACTTAGTACCGTTGCGTTTGAACCGTAGCGAGAGCGTGACTGTGTTGGATTATATATTCTGTGCAACGGACGACCACGAAATCTTAGTTTCGCAATTATTTCTAAATGATAATAAGAAAAGGAGCAGGATTATTTTATGGGAATCGTAATTAAAAACGCATTAGTTATCGTGCCGCAGGGCGAAGAAGATGTTATTAAGGAAACGAGTCTTTACATTGAAAAAGACAGGATTACGGGTATCGGGCAGGAACCGTCAGGGTTTGTGGAGGATAAGGTCATCGACGGGACGAATAAACTTGTGATTCCGGGGCTGGTGAATTGCCATACGCATTCTTACATGTCTTTTATGCGTAATGTGGCGGACGATTTATCCTTTATGGACTGGCTGTTTGGGACGATTGATCCGATTGAGCAGCAGATGACGGATGAGGATACTTATTGGGGAGCAAATCTGGCGATTATCGAGATGATGAAAAGCGGCACCACTTGTTTCAATGATATGCAGATGAATATCCATCAGACCACAAGGGCGGTGAAGGAAAGCGGAATGCGTGCGGTGATCTGCCGCGGGCTTGTGGGAAGCGGAAATGATGAAGCCGGACAGATGCGGCTAAAACAGGCATATGCGGAAAGAGACGCGGCGGCAGACTGCGACAGGCTGACTTTTCTCTTAGGACCCCATGCGCCTTATACATGCGACGATGAATTTCTGAAAATCGTTTCCGGGGAAGCGAAGAAGAATCATATGGGGATTCATATCCATCTTTCGGAAAGCGTCAGCGAGATAGAGCAGATTCAGGAAAAGTATGGATGTACGCCGATAGCACTGGCGGAGAAAACGGGGATTTTCGACGTACCGGCGATTGCGGCACACTGCGTCCAGGTAACGGATGAGGATATCGAGATTTTAAAAGCGCATCATGTCAGCGTCGTTACCAATCCGGCAAGTAACATGAAGCTTGGAAACGGTTTTGCGCCGATTGCGAAAATGCTGGATAAAGGCGTCAACGTCTGCCTCGGAACGGACGGCGCGGCAAGCAATAACTGTCTGAATATGTTCCATGAACTGAGTCTTCTTACCTTAATCCATAAAGGAACCGGCAAGACGCCGCAATGTGTCAGCGCGAAAGAAGGATTTCGCATTGCCACGATAAATGGTGCGAAGGCGCTGGGGCTGGAAAAAGAAATCGGCTCGATTGAAGTGGGGAAAAAGGCGGATTTGGCGATTCTTGATTTGAATACACCGGCATTAACGCCCAGAAATAATCTGATTGCGGCGCTTTCTTATTCGGCGAACGGCTCCGAAGTAGACACGGTCATCATTAACGGACAGATTACGATGGAACACCGTAAACTGCTGACGATGGACGAGCAGCTCATTTACCGGAAAATAAATGACATTATTGTCAGAATGGGACTGGATAAAAAGGTCTATTAGTCTAAAAGACAAACTGTACCAACAACATATAACACAGCGTTCCCCCGGCGATTGACACGAGCATTTGCCGTTTCCATACATGCAGAAGCGTCGTAATAATAATGGCAATCAGCTCCGGGATACCGTAGCTAAACTGAAAGACGGACACGTTTCTCAGGCAGTAGACGACGAGCATAGCGAAGATTGCGCCGGGCAGCGCTTTGCCCAGATATTGGATATATCTGGGGGTGGGACGCTTGGATGAAAATATTAGAAAGGGTAAAAACCTCGTAAGCATCGTGCCTAGGACGCATAAGGCTATGGTCATGATTTGTTGCGATAGGGTCATCATGCGGGCTCCTCCATTTGTGTTTCGGTGATTTTGGTCTCAATCGGTTTGCGGAATACGGATAGCAGAATCAGGATACAGATCATCGTAGGAATCAGGAAACTGTCTGCGCCGAAAAGCAGGAGACAGATGAAGCTGGATACCAGACCGATGTATGCGCTGGCGTGGTGTTTTTCTTTCAGCCACTGTTCTAAGAAGATGACGACAAACATAGCCGTCATGACAAAATCCAATCCTTCCGTATTAAATTGAATCAGGTTTCCGAGCAGACCGCCAAGCGTCGCCCCGCTGACCCAGTAAAAGTGATTCAGCAGCGTTACGAAGAAATAGAACCATCCTTTATCTACATCTTCCGGGATATCTGCGGTGAAATTGATGCTGAACGTTTCATCGCACATTCCGAAAATCAGATAGAATTTTTTCCATCCCATTCCTTTGAACTTATCCAGCATGGAAATGCCGTAGAATAAATGGCGCGCCTGTATCATCAGCGTCATAATAAAGGTTTGTAAAGGGGCGAACGTGGAAAGCAGCATACTGACCGCGATAAATTCCAGGCTGCCGCCAAAGATGGTCAGACCCATCAGCATCGGATACACGAAAGAAAATCCCGATACGTTCATATAAATCCCATAGGCGATTCCCAGAAACCAGAATCCCGCAAAAATCGGGATGGTGTATGGAAACGCCGTTTTTAATGCTTTTTGCCATGTCTTTTGTTTCTGCATCGTTTACCTCTCCCTGCGCTGCTTTTGTCAGCCTACGGGCACTATCTTACCACGGGAAGGCGGGAGATTCAAATAGTTTTTGGGAAGGCATAGTCTGTCAAGAGAAATCGCCATTATTCTGCTATTTCATGAGGTCCGATAAAAAGAGTACAAAATAATTGCCGGAAGTACTGGAAAAATCCTCAATTTTTTTATATAATAAGAAATTACAAAAGTGATGATAGGGCAGACGACCATCACTATAATAAAAATTCGGCTGGTCTGATGTAGTAACATTCTAGAGTTTATTGAAGGAGGAAATGTTTATGAGCAGTGAAATCAAGGACATTAACTTAGCCGAATCTGGCGAAAGAAAAATCGAGTGGGTCAAAAGAAATTGCGATTTGCTTCGCACTTTGGAAAAAGAGTTTTCCGAGTCAAAACCGTTTGCGGGGAAAAAGGTAGCTTTATCCGTGCATCTGGAAGCGAAGACCGCATATCTTTGCCTTGTTTTAAAGGCAGGCGGCGCAGAAATGTATGTTACAGGTTCTAATCCATTGTCCACGCAGGATGATGTGGCAGCGGCATTGGTAAAAGCGGGGCTGGAAGTACACGCATGGTATGATGCAACGCAGGAAGAGTATGAGAATCATATCCGCCATGTATTGGAAGTGGGACCAAACATCATCATTGACGACGGCGGGGATCTTGTAAATATGGTGCATAAGGAATTGCCGCACTTGATTCCGAATATTATCGGGGGATGCGAAGAGACGACCACAGGCATCATCCGCTTAGAGGCGATGAATAAAGCGGGCGAGTTGAAATTCCCGATGGTGCGCGTCAACAATGCGGCATGTAAGCACTTTTTTGATAACAGATACGGTACGGGTCAGTCCGTATGGGACGGTATCAACAGGACGACGAATTTAATTGTAGCCGGTAAGATTGTAGTCGTAGCGGGCTATGGATGGTGCGGTAAAGGGACTGCAATGAGGGCAAAAGGGCTCGGCGCAAGGGTTATCGTCACAGAAATTGACCCGATTAAGGCAATCGAGGCAGTTATGGACGGTTTTGACGTTATGCCTATGCAGGAAGCGGCGAAAGTCGGTGATTTCTTCGTTACCGTAACGGGATGCGACGCCGTAATTGATAAAGAGGATTTTGCAGTTATGAAAGAAGGCGCGATTCTTTGTAACGCAGGTCATTTCGATTGCGAAATCGACATGGCATGGTTAAAGGAAAACGCCGTAGAGACAAGGGAACAGAGAAAGAATATCATGGGATATAAACTTCCTAGCGGACAGTGGATTTTCGTTTTGGCGGAAGGACGTCTTGTCAATCTGGCAGCAGGCGACGGACACCCGGCGGAAATCATGGATATGAGTTTTGCGATTCAGGCGCTTTCCGCGAAGTATCTGGTAGAGCACGGAAGCGAGCTGCAAGAGAAGCTGATTGACGTGCCGGAAGAGGTAGATAAGGATGTGGCGAAACGGAAGCTGGCATTCCTTGGCAAAGAAATCGACGTCTTGACGCCAGAGCAGGAAAAATATCTGAACAGTTATTCTCTATAAGTGTGCACGTTCAGTCTCAGACACAGCCCCTTGTATTCTATAAATATGAGGGGCTTATTTATCTTATATATTTAGGAAGGCATGGTTATTAAAATGCAAAAAGCAAAAGAAACAGCATCGGATTATACGGCGGGGGAATTACTAAAAAGATTCCTGCCCTATTACCGGAAATATTGGAAAATTGTAATCATGGATTTATTTTGCGCGGGGCTTACGACGATATGCGAGATGGTTCTGCCGATGATTATGCGCTATATCACGAATACGGGAATGAGTAATCTGGCGGCGCTCAGTGTAAGCGTTATTCTCCGGCTGGGGGCTTTGTATCTCGTGCTCAGAATCATTGATGCTATGGCGAATTTTTATATGGCGTATACAGGGCATGTGATGGGGACAGAGATGGAAACGGACATGCGTAGGGACGCATATGCCCATTTGCAGAAACTGTCCGATACTTATTATAATAATACGAAAGTTGGACAGATTATGGGGCGGATTACCAACGATTTGTTTGACGTGACGGAATTTTCGCACCACTGCCCGGAAGAGTTTTTTATTGCGGCGATTAAAGCGGTGATTTCTTTTGTGATTCTTTCCCGTATTAACGTTCTGCTGACATTAATTATCTTTGCGGTCGTGCCGGTGATGATTATCGTCTGTACGGTGATCAACCTGCGTCTGCGCTCGGCGTTTCGACGCCAGAGGGTGCAGATTGGGGAGCTGAATGCGAGAATTGAAGACAGTCTGCTGGGTCAGAAAGTCGTGAAGGCTTTTACCAATGAGGAAAAAGAGAAAGAGAAGTTTGAAGAAGACAACCGCAAATTTTACCTGATAAAAAAAGAAACTTATAAGTTTATGGCAGCTTTCGGGACGACGACGAGAGCGTTTGACGGGCTGATGTATCTGGTGGTCGTGACGGCGGGCGGTCTTTTTATGGTAAAAGAGTTGATTTCCCCCGGTGACTTAGTGGCTTACGTCATGTATGTGTCCACGCTGATTGCCACCATCCGAAGAATCATCGAATTTGCAGAGCAGTTTCAACGGGGCATGACGGGAATCGAGCGTTTTGTGGAAATCATGGATAGCGACATAGAGATTTTTGACGAGCCGGATGCCATACCCTGCCAGCAGGTAAAAGGCGATATTTCTTTTACCAATGTCAGCTTTGCTTACCCGGATGACCATAACATTGTGTTCAGGAATCTGAATCTGGATATCCGGGCAGGGGAAAGAATTGCGATTGTGGGGCCGTCCGGTGGCGGCAAGACGACGCTCTGTAATCTGATTCCGCGTTTCTATAACATAGACGAAGGAGAAATTACGCTGGATGGCGAAAATATCCGCCGCTATACATTAAAGAGTCTAAGGCGGAATATCGGCATGGTGCAGCAGGATGTGTATCTTTTTTCCGGGACGGTCTATGAGAATATCGCATACGGACGGAACGACGCAACGAGGGAAGAAGTCGTGGAAGCGGCGAAAAAAGCGGGAGCCCATGAATTTATCGAAGCGCTAAAGGACGGATATGACACTTATGTCGGAGAACGCGGCGTGAAATTATCGGGCGGGCAGAAACAGCGTATCAGCATCGCCAGAGTCTTTTTGAAAAACCCGCCGATACTGATTCTGGACGAAGCGACGTCTGCGCTGGATAACGAAAGTGAATTTCAGGTAGCAAAATCCCTGCAGAATCTGGCGCAGGGCAGAACGACGATAACCATCGCCCACAGGCTTTCCAGTATCCGCAATTCAGACAGGATTCTGGTGCTGACAGAGCAGGGGATTGTAGAGGAAGGGAATCATGAACAATTGTTAGAGCGCCGGGGCATTTATTATCATTTCTATCAGACGGCAAACGAGCTGAAATAATTGTACAACAGAAAAGCGCGCCGGACAAAATTGACAGATTATAAACGGGAAGATATACTTTTTTTACAAAAATAAACGCGTCATGGAAAAAATGCTTACATTTTAAAAATAATAATGTTAAAATAGAATTATATTAATAAGTTGCTTCTGAGAGCCTGCTATTTGCAGCGGTCTGCATATGGCTTATGCAAGAGACGAAAGCGCGATTTATTATGTCGTTTACTATAGGTATTAGGAGGCGGTAAAATGTTTGAAGTTGGCGAATTTATCATGTGCGGGGGACATGGAGTCTGTCGCGTGACGGCTATTACGGGAAATCCGATTGATAAACTGGATAAAGAGAAGAAATATTATATTCTGGAACCGGTTTTTGAAAAAGGAAGTACCATTTATACCCCGGTGGATAATGAGAAAATCATCATGAGGAAAATCATGAATGAAAAAGACGCGAAGAAACTGATTGGGGAAATCCCGGATATCGAGACTGTGTGGATTAAAGAAGAAAAAACAAGGGAGCAGATGTACAAAGAGGCAATCAAGACCTACGATTCCCAGAGCTTAGTACAGATTATTAAGACATTATATCTGCGCAAACAGGACAGAATGCAGAAGGGGAAAAAAGTGCTTTCCTCAGACGAGCATTATCTGAAAAAAGCCGAAGAGCTGCTTTACAGCGAGATGTCGCTTGCATTATCCATACCGAAAGAAAGCGTCGAGGAGTACATTTTTAACAGGATACACGGGAAAAATTAATGATTGTGCCAAGAGAAGGAAACAGAGATAAAAGGAGCCGGGCTGCCACGCCGGGCTCCTTTTATATGTCGGCTTTTGGTTAATGTGCGATATTTGCAGCCGTAAGGCGCAATATTTGTGGTTGAAAATTTTTATTTTCAACCTTGTCACCTTTTGGGTGCCTGCAGCGTGTTTATAGTATAGGAGGTAAAAAGAAGGAATGACAGTAGAGGAACTTGTGATGGAATACAGTGATATGCTTTTTAAAATCTGTATGGTCATCCTGGGAAACGAGCAAGATGCGCAGGATGCGGTACAAGATACCTTCTGCCGTTATATGGAACATCTGCCCGGTTTTGGCAGCAAAGAGCATGAGAAGGCGTGGCTGATTAAGGTAGCGACAAACCGGTGCCGGGATTTATGCAGATGGCGGGTGAGACACCCTGAGACGACTGTAGAAGAGATTACCGCTTATTGCGAAATGCCGGAACAAGGTGAAGCGTTGACTGCATTGGTCAAATTGCCCTATAAGCTGAAAATAGTCATTTATCTGCACTATATAGAAGGCTATAAGGTGACGGAAATAGCATCCATGATGGGAATCACAGTCAACGCAGTCAAAAAAAGATTGCAGAGGGGGCGGGAAGAGTTGAAGTTAATCCTAGAGGAGTAAAAGGCTTCAAGAGATAATTTTACATAATCGTTTGCGAAACTAGGATTTTACAGCCGTCCGTTGTGCAGAATATAAAATCCAACGCAGGCACGCTCTCGCTACGGTTCAAACGCAGCGGTACATAAGATGCCAGAATACGGCATCTAAGTACCGGCGTTTTCACAGTACCTGCTTTTGGATTTGTATATTCTGTACAACTACACGTTTCTAAGCTTTAGTTTCGCAATTATCTGACACTTTTATATGAAGAAAGGAGCAGTGAAGAAATGAATTTGAAAGAGTTACAAAATGCAGTCGAGACAATTCAGATTAAGGAGGATATGCAGAGAGATATGATTCAGAATGTTAAGAACAAAAAAGGACAGAAAGTATATTGGATGAAAAAAGCAGCCGCGGCGGCGGTCGTTGTTGCCGCAATCGGGGCAGCCAGTATCCCGGTAAGCGCGTTTGTAAATTCCGTGGTACGGGAGCGTATGGAGAAACTGCCGCAGGAAGACTTGGACACCATGACAGCAGAAGTGGATAATCAGCAGGCGGAAGCAAACAGCCAGACCAGGGCATATACGGAGCGGGAAGAGCATAGGATGGAGGAGCTGTATCTGGAATACCAGACAGGCGTTTTCCCGGAAGGCGAGCTGCTTCGCGTGGATAGTGTAGAAGAGGCGAAACAGCATGAATTTTGTTTCCTGACGACAGAGGCAGTTTTCTATCTGCCGGATAGGGAGCTGACCGATGAGGAGCTGCTGGAAATTATCGATTTAAACCAGAAAAAGAATTATGCGCTGGAAAAAAGAGCCGAGGAACTCTACGCAGACGAAATTGCAGCACAGAAAGAAGAAGAAAGCAAAAAGATTGCAAAAACCGTGGAAGCGGGCGGTATTTCAAAAGAAGAAGCGGTTGAGGCTTCCAAAGGCTGGCTGAATAAAATCTGGGGACGTTCCGCGGAAGGGCTGGAAGTAAATGCGAACTTTGGCGATGACTTTATAATCAATGGGGAAACCGGATTTTATGAGATTTTCTGGTATGAAAACAGCATGGCGAATCAACAGTACCTCTTATTTATCGACCCGGAAGACGGCGCTTTGGCGGAAATGGTGTATAGTTGTGCAGGGTTGGTAGATGGAGAAAGCCCTGCGCTTGCGGAGGCGGACAGCCAGCTTTCCGGCTTAAAAGACAAAGCGGTTTCCTTTATCGAAGAGACGATGGGATTTGCATATGAGGATATTTACTATGTATATTATATCTGCGATGAGAAGAATTTAAACACAGAAGTAAAGTTCATCTTTGTACAGGAAGATGGGACGGCTTATTCTGTCATGTATTCTTGGGACGGGACGCTTATCTATTATGAGAGAACAGATTTTGAAAGCCAGAAACAGCGTGTCGAAGACGGGAAAGAAACTGTTAAGCTGAATGAGGAAGTCCGCGGAAATGAAGACGCAGAAGTCCGGGCAGTTTTTGAGAAGTTTTAGGAGTCTGGGGATGGAGATGCAACGGAGCGGTGAGTTATTTAGATAAATGAAAAACAGTGGGGAGTGTCGTGAAATAGCTGAATTTTAGTTATGAAGCGATGCTCCTTTTTTCTATGTGTTTCAGAGATGGCAGAAAAATTGCTTTAGCTGTTTTAATCGTTTTTTGCATTTTTTAAAAAACTTGTTCTTGATGGTATTTTATGAGGGAATGTGATAAAATTTAAAAGAAAGTAGAAGGATATACATACAAGATAGAAGTTGATATTTTAATTGACAAGATTACAGATTGTCTGATAGATACGAGGTGGTGGTTATGCTGACAATGGAACGAAAACCAGTAAATTTTACACATGATATTTCTTATTATGCAAAAGATGGTAGACTAACGGGAGAGCCAGATGGCAAACATTACAAATGGGAAGAAATGATAGAAAAGTTTAAGATGCTGGGCAGACCTCTTACGGAGGAAGAGGCAGAGGAGTTTAGGGTTAAATAAAAGAAGATAACATTATAGGATTAAAAGAGGGCAAATAATGAGTAATAAACTGGAACTGACATGGTATGGAAAAGAAGAATTGATTAAGGTAGAACCGCGCCTTTTAATACATGATGCAACCAAAGATTTTGGATAACAACATTCAGCGTTCATGATATTAATTAAAGAGATTAGCGGGGATTAATTGCCTATGGACATGCAAGAATTAAAACAGTTAATTTATAAAGGCGAAAAAGCAGATATAGAATGTAAGGAAGCAGAAAGTAATGTGCCAAGGTCTGTATATGAATCGTATTCTGCCTTTGCCAATACCAAAGGCGGGCATATTATTCTTGGCATAAAAGAGGATAAAAAGAAAACGCTTCCAGAGGAAAGGTTTATTATACAAGGAATAAAGAATCCTAAAAAGCAGGTGGCGGATTTCTGGAATACAATTAATAGCAGTAAAGTAAATGCCAATATTCTGAAAGATGAAGATGTATTCATTGTAGAAGAATCTAAGATTAGTTTGATTGTAGTTAAAGTTCCAAGAGCTGATTATAAAATGCGCCCGGTTTTTATTGGTGAAAATCCGTATAAAGGGACATTTAAAAGAAATAATGAAGGTGATTATCATGCAACGGAACATGAAGTCCGAGGAATGATTCGTGACCAGAACCCGGACGGAAGCGATGGGATAATTCTGGAATATTATACAATGGATGATATTGATAAGGATACATTGCGGAAGTATCGCCAGATTTTTGAAATCAGAAACGACGGGCATGTATGGAATGCTCTTGATGATAAAACATTTCTTGAAAAATTGGGTGGATACAGAAAAGATAGAAGAGAAGGTAAAGAAGGTCTGACGTTAGCGGGCTTGATGATGTTTGGCGATGGACTAGCTATTCGTAATGAGTTTGATAATATTTTTATGGATTATCGTAATGAAAGCGAAGTTACAATGGATATTCGCTGGAATGACAGAATTACCTATGATGGGACATGGGAAAATAATCTTTTTAACTTCTTTACTAAGGTTACGCCCAAGTTAACAGAAGATTTAAAGAAACCGTTTAAACTTGAAGGAATGCAGCGGATTGATGAGACTCCGGTACACAAAGCGGTGAGGGAAGCATTTGTAAATCTTATTATACACGCGGATTATCTAATGGATGCGGGTGTTTTAAAAGTAATTAAAAGGTCGAATAGCTTTGAGTTTACCAATCCGGGTATTTTGAAATTGCCATTAGAAGATATCTATCGAGGGGGAAATTCCAAATCGAGAAACCCGCATATGCAGACAATGCTTAGGATGGTCGGATTTGGGGACAATGCAGGTTCAGGATTTCCTTCTATATTAGCAGCATGGAAGGAAGAAGGCTGGGTTGAACCGGAATTGAAAGAAGATACAAGGTTGAATCAAGTAACGCTATATCTAAAAATGACGCCAGTAAAAGAAAATCAATCAGCAGAAAAATCAGCAGAATCAGCAGAAAAATTAGCAGAATTGCACGAGGTATTATTATCTAAAAGACAAAAACAGATACTTGAATGTATGGAATTAGAAGTATTATATAGAACGGAAGAAATTGCTGAAAAAATAGGATTAAAAGGACCACGGACAAGGCAGTTGTTAAATGAGTTGGTAGAAATGGGTGAATTAACCTGTACGGCAGTTACCAAAAACAGAAGATATATACGGATTAAATAAAGCAAAACATAGTGCACAATATGTATCATCAAAACAAACAAACCCGGCTCTTACTACACCAGTAAGAGCCGGAAATATTTTACCCATCAAACTCCATATATCAAGCACTGGCAGCGTCATTCTTAGCGGTTCCTGGCGGTTATTTTTCCGGCTTGTCCGCCTCGGTGGGAGCCGCGGCAGGAGTACTATGGTGCGGGTGGCTTCCAATGATTTCTATAGCGGATACAACCACCGTTAAAATTTCGGCTTCCGCCTGTGTGGAGGCAGTGTCAAAACGATGAATGATGGCGCCGGTGCTGGTACGCGTGTATTTGGGCTGCAAACGGTTCAGCGCATAAGTTGCCATGTCCAGTTTACAGTCATTGCAAGAGCAGATATTTGGCATAGTAGGCAGCAACCGGTTGATTGTCCGCTCTACATTATCTTCCATCATGTTTTTAAGTCCCTCCATTTAGGTTCCCTCCGTTGTAAAAAATGTTGTAACGATTCTCTATATACTATGTTATAACTTTTTGATTGTAGAATCAATATTTATTTAACAACGAATATGAAATATTTTCAATACTAGTTGCAATATTTGCAAGATTTTATGCAAATTTTGTAAATTGCGCCAATATTTAATAGTTTTTTAATTGACCTCTTTCAGAAACATGATTAAGATAAAAATGTTACCTGGTTTTGCGGTTATCTATCAATAAATTAAGCAGAAAGGAATGCGGGAAAAGTATATGTTTCAGATTATGAAATATCTTGGGGAATTTAAAGCGTCGGTGGCAGCAGTAATCCTGCTTCTGATTCTTCAGGCATATTGTGATTTGTCGCTGCCTTCTTATACATCCCAGATTGTGGATGTGGGCATCGAGCAGGGCGGCATTGAAAATGCGGCGCCGGATAAAATGCGGGAAGAAACATTAGAGAATATATGCCTGTTTGCGGAAGAAGATGCAGAAGCCCTTATCCGGGACGCCTATACGCGGGGAGCAGACGGCGCTTATGAGCTGCAGATAAGCGGTGGGGAAACGCTGGAAGCATTGAATGAGGCGGTCGCTGTTCCGATCGTCATGGTTTCCATGATGGAAAATACAGATTTGAATCAGCAAAGTCCGGGAATGGCGGCGCTTCGGGAAATGGAAGCGTCCGGGATGATAACGAAGGCGGAAATCCTGGAAATGAAGAATCAGGCGCTGGAGGAATATGGGGAAGAACTCAGCGATATGATTGTCGAGCAGATGGCGATTATGTTTGTGAAAGCGGAATATGAAGCATTGGGCATGGATGTAAACGCTATCCAGACGAAGTACTTATTGGTTACAGGCTCCAAAATGTTGTTGATGACGGTTTTGATGATGGCAGCGTCCATTGCCGTCGGTTTTCTGGCGGCGCGGGTTTCGGCGGGCATCGGTCTGCGGCTGCGTAACCGGGTATTTCAGCGGGTAGTTTCTTTTTCCCATGCAGAGATGGAGCAATTCTCGACTGCGTCTCTGATTACAAGAAGTACGAATGATATCCAGCAGGTGCAGATGGTGGCGGTGATGCTGCTGCGGATGGTATGTTATGCGCCGCTGATGGGGATTGGCGGAATTATCAAGGTAGTGCATACGAAGACCGGCATGGGCTGGATTATTGCGGTTGCGGTTGGCTTGATTCTTCTGCTCGTGGGAAGTCTGGTCAGCATTGCCATGCCGAAATTTAAGCTGATGCAGACTCTGGTGGATAGAATCAATCTGGTATCCAGGGAAATTCTGACAGGTATTCCGGTAATCCGGGCTTTTAGCCGGGAAAAATACGAGGAAAAACGTTTTGACAAGGCGAACCGGGACTTGATGTCCACCCAGATTTTTACAAACCGGGTTATGACCTTTATGATGCCTACGATGATGTTTATCATGAATGGCATTGCTGTTTTAATCGTCTGGTTTGGCGCGAAAGGCATCGATGCAGGTAATCTGCAGATTGGCGATATGATGGCGTTTATTACTTATTCGATGCAGATTGTAATGGCATTCCTGATGTTGACAATGATATCTGTCATGCTGCCGAGAGCCGGCGTGGCAGCGGAGCGTATCGAGGCAGTGCTGCATACGGAGCCGACGATTCTGGATAAGGAAAATGTGAAGGACGCGCAGATAGAAGAAAAAGGTCTGGTTGCTTTTGAGGACGTCTGCTTCCGGTATCCAGAGGCGGAAGAAGATGCGTTATCGGATATTTCTTTCGTGGCAAGACCGGGAGAAACGACGGCGATTATCGGGAGTACCGGCTGCGGAAAATCCACTTTGCTGCATCTGATTCCTCGTTTTTATGATGTGACAAAGGGAAGGATTACCATCGACGGGGTTGATATCAGGGAGCTGTCCCAGAAGAAACTCAGGAGTCTGTTGGGATTTGTGCCGCAAAAGGGAGTCCTTTTTTCGGGAACGATAGAGTCCAATATTAAGTTTGCGGGCGAAGATAGTATTTCAGACGAGACCATGCGGGAAGCGGCGGATATTGCACAGGCAAAAGAATTTATCGAATCCAAGAACGAGCGGTATTTAAGCCCCATCGCGCAGGGCGGTACGAATGTGTCCGGCGGACAGAAACAGCGGCTTTCCATTGCCAGGGCGATTGCCAAGAATCCCAAGGTTTTCCTGTTTGACGATAGTTTTTCCGCGCTGGACTATAAAACGGACGCTGTACTTAGGAAGGCGCTGGGTGAGAAAATTTCCGATGCGACGGTTATTATCGTGGCGCAGCGTATCAGCACGATTCTTCATGCGGACCAGATTATCGTGCTGGATGAGGGCAGGATTGCGGGCATAGGAACGCATGAGGAATTATTGGAAAATTGTGCGGCCTATCAGGAAATTGCCAGGTCGCAGTTGTCGGAAGCGGAATTGAAAGGGGGCAGGGTATCATGAGTGAAAAAGCAGGACAAAGACGCGGCCCCCACGGACCGGGCGGCAGGATGATGCCGGGTGAAAAGGCGAAGGACTTCAAAGGAACGATTCGCAAACTGCTGCAATATATGGGACGCTATAAATACGGGCTGTTTGCGGTGATTCTTTTTGCAATTGGAAGTACCGTTTTCAGCATTATCGGACCGAAAATTTTAAGCAGGGCGACGACGGAATTATTCAATGGTCTGATGGCGAAACTTTATCAGACGGGCGGAATTAATTTTGAGAAAATCGGAAGAATTTTATTGTTCCTGTTAGGATTATATTTACTCAGTGCGCTGCTGTCTTTATTCCAGGGATGGATTATGACAGGCGTGTCACAAAAGATGAGCTTCCGTTTCCGTAAAGAAATTTCGGAGAAAATAAACCGGATGCCACTTGAGTATTTTGAATCGAGAACGGTGGGGGAAGTGCTTTCCCGTATCACCAATGACGTGGATACGCTGGGCATGAGCCTGAATCAGAGCATTACGACGTTAATCACTTCGCTGAGTACGATGGTCGGCGTGTTGATTATGATGTTGAGTATCAGTCCGTTGATGACATTGATTGCGCTTGTGATTCTGCCGATATCCGGGGCGCTTATCGGTATCGTCGTGAAATTTTCACAGAAATATTTCGTGGCGCAGCAGACTTATCTTGGGAAAATTAACGGTCAGGTGGAAGAGGTTTACAGCGGACAGAATATCGTCAAGGCGTTTAACCGGGAAGAAACGGTTTTAAAAGAGTTCGAGGAAACGAATGAGATTCTTTACCGCTCGGCATGGAAATCCCAGTTTCTATCGGGTATGATGCAGCCGATTATGAATTTCATAGGAAACCTTGGCTATGTTGCGGTGGCTGTCATCGGAAGTCTTCTGACCATCCAGGGGACGATAGAAATTGGCGATATTCAGGCGTTCATCCAGTATGTGAAAAATTTCACACAGCCGATTACGCAGCTTGCCCAGGTATCCAATATGCTGCAATCTACGGCGGCTGCGGCGGAACGGGTTTTTGAGTTTCTGGAAGAAGAGGAAGAAGATCAGTTTGTCGAAAATCCAGTTCATCTTTCTGAAATGGAAGGACGTGTGGATTTTGAAAACGTCCAGTTCGGATATAAACCGGATAAAATCATCATCCATAACTTTAACAGCAGTGTGGAGCCGGGGCAGATGGTTGCAATTGTGGGACCTACCGGCGCAGGAAAGACGACGATGGTCAAACTGCTGATGCGTTTTTATGACGTCAACGGCGGCTGCATCAAAGTGGACGGTCATGATGTCAGACGGTTCAACCGCAGTGAGCTGCGCGAGAGCTTTGGCATGGTTTTACAGGATACCTGGCTGTTTAAAGGGACGATTATGGAAAATATCCGCTACGGAAGATTGGACGCCACGGACGAGGAAGTCATAGAAGCCGCGAAAGCTGCCCATGCGGACAGATTTATCCGTACCCTGCCGGGCGGCTACCAGATGGAGCTGAATGAGGACGCCAGCAACGTATCCCAGGGGCAGAAACAGCTTCTGACCATCGCGCGGGCGATTCTTGCCGACAACAGGATTCTGATTCTGGACGAGGCGACCAGTTCTGTCGATACGAGGACGGAGCAGCGGATACAGAAGGCGATGAACAATCTGATGAAAGGAAGAACCAGCTTTGTCATCGCGCACAGGCTTTCTACGATTAAAGACGCTGACTTGATTCTTGTCATGAAAGACGGGGATATTATCGAGCAGGGAAATCACGGGCAGCTTCTTGCGCAGAACGGTTTTTATGCGGAATTGTACAACGCGCAGTTTGAAGATGTGACGGCATAGCGACATGGCGGCATGAGCCGGGAAAAAGAAGATAGAAAAATTGGAAGAAGTTTCCGGGCGGGAAGTCTGGAAACTTCTTCTTGTCGTTCCGGGAGTCATGGTGTAATATAAAAATTAGGAATTTTTTTAATTTTCAGACCGAATGATGGGATTGGAGGGGCACAGGATGATAAGGATGAAACGTATTTTAGCAATGCTTCTGACGACATGCATGATTGTGGAAAGCACGGCGACGGTGTCGGCAGTGGGAGCGGGACAGGCGGAAGAAAACGTCATTGTACCGATGCAGGAAAATGCAGAGGCGGCAGACGGAGCGGAATCTGCAGCGAAGGATACAATAGGAGAATCACCAGAAGAGAAAAGCAATGGGAATAATGGGGAATCTCTGGAAGGAAAGACCGAAGAGAATAATGGGGAGTCTCTGGAAGGAAAGACCGAAGAGGATAATGGGGAGTCTCTGGAAGAGAAGCCCGACGAGAATAATGGGGAATCTCTGGAAGAGAAAACAGAAGAAGATAAAGAGGAACCC
The DNA here is from genome assembly GCA_023663465.1 of Muribaculaceae bacterium. Lineage (GTDB taxonomy): Bacteria > Bacillota > Clostridia > Lachnospirales > Lachnospiraceae > UBA3282. Next base: position 17,514 of record JAMPHJ010000037.1, read on the forward strand.
ACAGCAGGAAGTGGAGAAAGCGAGACAGGAAACGAAGCGCCTGTAGAAGAAGATACGGCGGATCTCGAAGATGCCGGGAATCCCGCAGACCTCGAAGATGCGCTGGCAGGAGAAGAAACAGAGAACGATGGGAAAGAGATAGAGACCAAAGAAGCGGAACCGGTTGCGCAACCAGAGCGCCATATCAGACAGGAAACTTATGCGGTAGGTCGTGCCGCGTCCTCAGCGGAGGTTCGCGAAATCAATCTGGGATTTTATGGCATGAGTGACCCGAAAACCGCTGATGGGACTTCCTACTGGAAAGGAAGCAGGGTCAGCTTCGGGGAAATAAGAAGTGAGATGGCGGTCCCAGGGAATCTGGGAATTGATAAGAAGATATATGCGAATACATGGAAAGTACTAGATGCAGAACAAGGTCTGTTGTGGGCGGACGTGAATGAGTCTGTGGATGGAATAAATGCATCTTCTCCGTGGCAGAGTTGTGATTTGTATGCATATTTAAATGGGGATTATAAACAGAAAGAGAATTATTTTAAGGATACCGATAGACAGGCAATCCGCGAGATTACCCTATTAAGTGCGGCACAACTTAGAAATACTGCCTATGGATTTACGGATAGCGCAGCGGCTGACAATGCAAGGAGAAACGGAGGAACCGATAATGATTCTAACCTGCTTTTGCCAGAGGAAGCAGATAAATTGACATTTGTAAATACGGAAGGTGAGATATGGGAATACACTGATGCTGGCTCTATATCAAAGGAATATTACTATATTCCGGCACTATATCTGGATACTTCCAGAGTGCTTTATAGTATGTTAAACGGAACGACAGAAAAGTACGATAGTGGAAAGTTTACTATCGTAGAGAACCTTGAAGAATCTGATATGTCGTCCTGGGAGCTGGCCTTGAAAAGTGATGATAATGGTTTTGCGGCTAATCTGCCGGATAGCATACCGGTGGGAGGCGCGTTGAGCGTCCAGGTCACTTCAAAGGGAAGCGGCGATTATCGGTATACAGTTGCCATGTTAACGGACAGTAATGGAACCGTAGCAGCATATGCGAGAAATGGAACGGTAGGTGGGACGGTTCAGTTTAACCTGCCTGCAGGATTTACTGCGGGCAGCTATCATCTGACGGTGTTTGAGGAAAGCGAGAAAAGCTCTAGTCCGTGGGGAGCCGCCAGCAGTTATACCAGCAACGTCATAGAAAAAGATGTTGAAGTGAGCGGAATGGGAATCACTGATTTTCAGGTAAGCGAACAGACATACGGAAGCATCAGACTTTATTGGGAGCTTGCAAATGTTACCGAATTTGGACAGGTTTCCTGTAAGATATACCGCTCTGAAACAGCAGACGGCGATTACACGCTTGTTGATACCATACCATGTTCATGGGGCACATTGGCACATCTGGATCCTTGTTATGTGTGGGAAGATACCAATGTGCAGCGTGCAGAGGGCACGAAAAATAAAACCTACTATTATAAAATCTGTATCGTGAATGAGGACGGTACAGAAGGCGCCCGTACTGATGCTGTAACGAATGCAGATATGTATTATGGAATCATCAGAACGGAAACAACGAAATATGACTACATCGGCGGTTATATCATGGACGCGCAGGGACAGAAACTGGAAGAAGTGAATCTGCATCAGGGGGAGTCACAGGAGCTTCATCTTGCGTGGGTGCAAAAAGACGGTACTGCAAAAGCGCTGGATAAAAATAGCAGAAATAGTGCGAAATGGTATCTTTTGAAGGAGTATTGTACGACGAAACAGCTGGAGGATTATGATAATCCACCTAAGGCAGCCGATAATGTGCAGATTATTCCTGCCGAATTTGCTGAACCGAATGACAGTTATATTGATTTCGTAAATTATAAAGTAAAAATCAAAGATTTCTCTGGCGCGGTAGGAGATACTTACTATCTTACCGTCAGTATGTACGAAGGAGAAGAAAATGAAAGCGGCTTCTGTTATTGGCAGATTCCGGTTCATATTGTAGCGGGCGAAGGTCCTGTTGAGGAATCTGGCGAAGTTTTAACCTACCGCACGAAGTCTGAATTTGCGCAGGATGTACGGGATGAGATGGTTAATCGTACAGAGGAGTTTACCTTTTTAGTAAAGGAAGGCGAAGATGAAGATTGGTGGATTGCGAGAGCTGATGGCGAAGATGAGTATGGGGATATCTGGGATTTTTATCAGGAAAGAAAGGACATGAAGCCAAACGAAGGGGATTATCTGAATTTGACGCGGGGCAAAGCGGGCGCGGTCAGTTTTTTTGATGAGTGGTTAACAGTCGGTAGTGCATATTTTGACAGCACTGGCACTTTCTATCGTAAGTATGTTTTTACTCCGCACTTCATTACGACGAAAGAGCAGGAAGACTGGGTAGATGAACAGATTGATAAGATTATCTGGCAGCCGGGCGGCGCGCTTTATAATTACCGGACGGCGAGCGATTTTAATAAAATTCGGGCGGCCTATAACTATGTCAAAAATAATGTGGGTTACAAAGGGACGCCAGACCCAATTTACCACACCTGCTACTCTGCATTGAAGAACAAGGTAGCTACTTGTCAGGGTTACGCGTTACTGTTTTACAGGCTGGCGAGGGAGCTTGGAATCCATAACCGGGTATTGATGGGAACTGATGCGAATGCGCATACTTACAATATTGTCCAGTTGGAAAATGCATGGTACTATCTGGATACCAGCGCCGGCGTGTTTTTACAAGGGGAAAATGAGTTTAACCACACGGATTTACAAAGTCATTATAAGACGGATACTTTTAAGCAGGAATATCTGTCCAAGATTTCCAAGACCTCTTACGCCGGCAGCGCGGATATCCCGACCAGCGGCATATCCGGCATGGAAACGCTTAAAGATGCGCAGATAAAAGCGATTGATGATAATATAGTGTCCGCCGACAATATGTCCGCGGAATACACGATAGGAAACGGTTCTATCAAAGCGTCCGGGACAATCAAGTATACGGAAGGCTGCAGCGGATATTTGGGCTATGAGGAAGGGTCAGCGACGGCGGGACATTTCCTTGCTGTCAGGATTAAGGTAGACGCGTCTAAGTTTACAGACGCCGGACACCTGAGTATTTTCTATCCCGGAAAAGATGGGAAGCAGGTGGGAAAACGCTATCAAAAGACGGATGGTTCCACGTTAAAGGACGGCTATGTAGACGTGATTTTGAACGTAACCGGGCAGTCACCGGATATCACGATAGAAGTGGATTATGATACCAATGTAGAAGACAATTCCAAGTATGAGGCAACATCGTACCTGCTGGATCTCTCTAAATTGAAAAAAGAAGAACAAGGGAAATGCGCCGGAAATGTGACAGAAGTGTCAATATATGGCATCGAAAATTCTTCCCCATCCGTGCAAAAGTCAAAGGATGGTACAGAAATAAGAGTATCTTATGACGCGGTTGCTTATTCTTCTAACGTAGAGATGTATGGGAAGGAGCCTACAAGCGGCAATTATGTGGCGCTGCGGCTTAATACGCCCGACTGCGTGAAGCCGACGGCAATGTTAGAAGATACTAAGGTAAAAGAGAGCACGGCAAAAGACAATACAACCGAGGACAGCGGGACAGAAGGCGGCACGACCGAAGGTGGCGCAGCGGAAACCGCAGCGTCAAAAGCCGCAGAAACAGACTGTCTGATAGAAATAGACGAAAAGGATTATTCCTACATCCAGTTCATCATCCCCATGCAGGATACTTTCTCTAAAGAGTTTACGATTACATGGGGCGGCAGTCATAAATATGCATGGGAACAGAAACTAGTGATAGAGACGAGCGAAGACTGTATCCTGGAAAAACTGGACGAGAATGCGCTGCTGCCGGGTTCCATTGCATTTAACGGTCTGAATACCACGATGTATGTAGGACAGAGCCAGTGTATCCATACGACGATTAAGAAGAAATACGAACAGGACGTTACGCAGTTATTTTACACGTCCAATGCAAGCGATATCGTTTCCGTCAACCGCGTCACCGGCGTACTGAAAGCTTTAAAGCCGGGAACTGCTGAAATCAGCGTATCGGCGATAGATAAGTCGGGCAATACGATTACGAAAACGGCAAAGATTACGGTCAAAGCGCTGACGGCGCCCGCGGGGATAAAAGTTTCTGCGCTCAAAGATACCAGCGCGGTCCTGAATTGGAAGGCGAATGCGACAGGACAGTATATGGAAGTGTATGCGATACCGTATAGCGCCGATGTGTTTGGAACGAAGAAAGCGGATTGGAAAGGCGTGATAGAGGGTGTGCTGGAAACGGCGGGCATGGACGGACAGCTGCTTAGTGTCCTTGGGGACGACAAGAAAACAGCGATGCTGGACGTTTTGCAGAAGTATTTTAAGACAGGAAAATGTCTGGCGGAGAGTGTGACTTCCGATAAGAAAAATCTGACAATACAGGGATTACAGGCGGAAACAGAGTATATCTTTTACTTTAGGAACGCATCGGCGGCAACCGCTTCTTCGGTTGCATTTGCCGGGGCGACAAGCGATAAGGTGAAGACGAAGGGCAGGATTTTTGCAACAGTACAACTGACGGTAACTCCTCAGGAAGCAGCCGGAATCACGCAGAAGACGGAAGGAGATACGCCGGTTTATACGATAACGGCGGCAGGACAGAGTACGCCCGTTACTATAAGTTATACGCTTCTGGACGAGGAAGGAAAAGCGATAACCGGCAGCGCGCCGGCGTTTCAGTCCGTGAAGTTTAACAGCAGCAATAAAAAGATTGCAAAAGTCGATGCACTTTCATCGGATAAGACAAAAGGCACACTGTCTTACGGCGTACAGGTGGGTGATACCGAGATTACCGTCACAGGGAAAGACGCTTCCGGTACGGTACGGACTTCTGCGCCGGTGATTGTCCGGGTTGTGAAAGCCCCATCTAAGCTTACGAATAAAACGACTACGCTGACCATCGGACAGAGCGTGCGGTTAGGGGAGTTAATCGGTACGGATATCAAAGGTTCCCTGCAAGGGATGGAGCTTAGCGGGGTAAACTTTGACGCAGCGCTGCAAAGTATCCGGCAAAGCAACTGTTTCGCCAGCTCCCAGAAAGAAGGGGAAGCAGTGACGCAGGATACGGAAATTACGGCGATAGCGTTAATCGGCAATAAAAATAACGGCAGTATCGACGTTGCTTTCAGCATGGGCGCAAGCACTGCGACAGCGAAAATCAAAGTAAAAGATATGGCGGCGCCGTCCATCGGCAAGGTGACGCTCAAGGATACTTCTGCAACGATTTCCTTTACGCCGGCAGCTACGGTACAGGAGCAGTCGGAAAGTAAATATTATACGGTAGCGATTACGGATAAAGCCACCGGAGAAACGTTAGACGCGCGGAATACAGCAGAAACAAATACGACAAGCCCGGATACGGCAAGTCCGTATACCTGTTCTTTCTCTGCAGATTCGCGGAGCTGCAAGGTGGAAGGGCTGTCCAGTAATAAGACTTATGAAGCGGTTATTACGGCGCATTTTGACATGGGAAAGAAAAAGAATACGAAATCCTCAAAAGCGAAGAAGTTTACGACGAAGAAACCGCTTCTGGTTACAGAAGGCAGTATCGATGTGAATTATATCAGCTTAGAAGAGCTGCGGACGAATCCGAATGCGGCGGGAACGGCAATCGCTTATGGGAATGAAGACGGAATCTCGATTGAGAATAACGGCACTTATGTTTTCATGGCGCAGGTCAGCAATCTGGCGAGAACGCTGGATACAGATAAGTTGAAATGGACGATTTCTTCGGGGGATAAGAAGGCGGCGAGCATTAAGGCAGCCTCTTCCACGTTCGAGATGCAGCTTACGACGACGAAGACGGGCACGTTTACCATAACGGCGACGTCAACCGTGACAAAAGAGGCGGTCGCAACTTTTAAAGTCAATGTCATCCCTTATCAGTCGGGAGGAAGAAAGACTGCCCAGGATAATCCGGCGCCGGCGGAAGTTGCTTATTTCCCGACAGCCGATGGCGGCATGAGCCGGAAAAAAGAAGATATCGCGTAGAAAGCAGGTAGTATATGTTGGATATTATTGGGGATACGCTCTTAGACGGCGTCAAATTATTACCGTTTCTGTTCTGTACCTATCTGGTCATGGAATCACTGGAACATATGAGCGGAAGTAAAATGCAGTCCGTTATTCAGAAAGCCGGAAAGAGCGGTCCCATTCTGGGCAGTATTTTGGGAGCTTTTCCCCAATGCGGTTTCTCGGCGGCGGCGTCTAATCTGTATGCGGGCAGGATTATTACGCTGGGAACCCTGCTTTCAATCTATCTGTCCACTTCGGATGAAATGCTGCCGATTCTGATTTCAGAAAAAGCCGGCGCGCCTATGATATTCAAGATTCTGGGCATGAAAATCCTTATCGGGATGGCGGCGGGACTTGTGATAGATTTTATCATAAGCAGGGTTTTGAAGAAAAAAAAGGAAGAATTGCAGATTGAGCATATGTGTGAACACAGCCATTGCCATTGCGAAGAAGGCGTTGTGAAATCCGCCCTGCGTCATACACTGGATATTTTCGTTTATATTATCGTAATTACGTTTATACTGAATCTGTTGGTAGATTTTGTGGGGGAAGAATTTCTGGCAAATCTGATTCTGAACCGTCCGGTGATAGGCACGTTAATCGCAGGAGCCGTAGGGCTGCTTCCCAACTGCGCCGCGTCCATTGTCATAACCGAATTGTATTTACAGGGGATTCTGGGCGCGGGAGCCATGATTGGCGGATTGCTGGTGGGCGCGGGGGTCGGTCTGCTCGTCCTGCTGCGCGTCAATGACAGACCCGCCGAAAATGCGAAGATTATCGCGCTGCTCTACGGCATCGGCGTGATTTCCGGGATTGCGGTGGAACTGCTCGGAATCAGTTTTTGAGGATAACAATGGAGCTGCCCGGAATCAGCTTTCGAGGCTGACAATGGAACGGCCCGGAATCAGCTTTTCAAAGTAACAGGCTTCCCCGCAATGGGTTTGATGACCGGCAAATCGGGATAATGCTCCGCTAACGCTTTTTTCAAAGCATGGGTGTCCACACGGCGCGAAATGGGCGGGAATGCATTGTCAAAATGGTCTAAAATCACTGCCTTTGGTCTGATTTTATCCAGAATTGCAAGGGCGGGCGTCACCAAATCCGACGCGCCCTGATAGGGCAGAATCAGAACGTCCACGTTCTGGGGATATTCTGTATTTTCTTTTAAATTCAAACTGCCAAGCACAAGTATCCGCTTGCCTTCCGCATCAATCTGGAAGGCAAGCGTTTCTTTTCCTTCCGGGTAGAAAGGGTTGTGGAGAAGCAGCCACAAGAAATTTCTAAAATAGCGTAGAATCAATGGGTTGATTAAGGTGTGCCGTATCAACCCGGCATCAAAACGGATATGTTTTCCGGGCAGCGGCGTCACTTTCATCTGTCCGAAAAGAAGGGGGTTTCCGGGGGAAATGACGGCAATCTGGTCGCTGTCAACACCTCTTTTTTCCAATGTGGACGCAGGAAGGCTGCTGCAGTATACCGTGGCGTCCGCCTCTTCCAGGATCCGGGGAATGCTGCCCAGATGGTCGATGTGCCCGTGGGTGATTAAGATAGCGTCTTCTTTGGCATAATCTGCAAGGGAAGGATGGTTATCCGCACCTTTTAAGGGCAGGAAAGGATCGAGAAGAATGCGGTCTTGTCCGCTTTCGATTAATAGTGATGCTGTTCCAAACCAGGTGATTTTCATAAGAATAACCCTGCCTTTCTCTGAGTCTGCGCTATCTGCGCCTGTATTGCAGTGTTGTAGTTGTATAGAAAAAAAGCACCGCCCCCGAAGCGCATATGTCTTCAAAAACGGTACCTATAGTGCGCCTTCAGGGGCTCGAACCCTGGACACCCTGATTAAGAGTCAGGTGCTCT
>JAMPHJ010000038.1 GCA_023663465.1 Muribaculaceae bacterium
CTGCTTATCGGTTTTGGGCAGCAAAACAATCTGGATATATCTGCTTCATCAGCCATTCAGTATGTTAATTTGTATATTGCTTTTTCATTAAAGGATAACGACACGGAGCTGAAAGTACCTCTCACAGCGGAACAGGAAGAATGCCTTTAATTTATTTTAAAGTAATAAGTTTGTGAAAAAATTATCATGCCTGTAGTTTTTGTAAATCATCATAGAAGGAAGGGTAACTGATTTTTACCAGTTCGCTTCCTTTTATTGTGGTTTCGCCGTCTGCAAGCAGGGCAGCAATAGCAAAACTCATGGCGATTCTATGGTCTAAGTGGGAATCGATAATGGCGCCATGAAGCGGTTTCCCGCCTTCGATAATCATACCGTCGTCCGTGCCGGTAATCTGTGCACCCATAGCGCTTAAATATTGTACCATCACATCGATGCGGTTGCATTCTTTGACTTTTAATTCCGCAGCGTCTTTGATTATGGTCGTACCCTGCGCCATCGCCGCCATAACGTTGATGATGGGAAGCTCGTCGATTAGGGTGGGAATGATGTCGCCTTCTATCGTAATACCGTGGAGCTGGCTGGATTTTACAAGTAAGTCCGCAGTCGGCTCCCCATCGTGATTTTCATTTAACAGGGTGATATCGCCGCCCATTGCCAGGGCAGCCTTGAGGATGCCATCCCTTGTGGGATTGATGCCCACATTTTTAATTAGAATCTCAGAGCCTGGGACACAAAGCCCCGCAGCGATGAAATAAGCGGCGGATGAGATGTCTCCTGGGACATTGATGGATTGACCGACTAAGTCAGGATGAGGCGAAATGATAGCTGTCGTTCCTTCCGTATGGATATTGGCGCCGAAATAACGCAGCATAATTTCAGAATGGTTTCTGCTGATGACAGGCTCCGTCACTTTACTTTCCCCGTCTGCATACAGCCCGGCGAGCAGGATAGCGGATTTTACCTGGGCGGATGCAATTTGGGAATGGTAATGGATACCGTGAAGCGTCCTGCCTTTGATGCTAAGGGGTGCGCAGTCATTTCCGTTAACGCTGGAAATATCGGCGCCCATCATGGAAAGCGGCTCCATGATTCTGCGCATGGGGCGTTTCTGAATGGAAGCATCTCCTGTCAGAGTCGTTTCAAAAGGCTGCGCCGCTAAGATGCCCGAAATCAGACGGGTAGTCGTGCCGCTGTTGCCCGCATCTAGGATGGTATCCGGCGCCTGTAAACCGTGAAGCCCTTTTCCGTGAATAGAAATTTTATCCGGCGTATTTTCAATTTCAATGCCCAGTCTGCGGAAACAGTCGATGGTGGAAAGACAGTCTGCTCCCTGTAAAAAATTCTTTACTTCCGTCAGCCCGTTGGCAATCGCGCCAAACATGACGGCCCTATGGGAAATTGATTTATCCCCCGGTATCGTAATTTCTCCTCGTAATCCTTTTGTATGGTTGTTCATTTTAATAACCATGCTCCTTTCAACTGTAGTCTGCGATAGAAAATCGCAATCTTACGCCGTGCCTTTTCATGAAAATTTTGTATGAATACCATACCCATGCTCTTTTAGCACTTTCGTGGCATTATCTAAAGCCATATCCTCATAAAATTCGATGCGCAGGGCGCCTTCCGCCAGTTCCCTGTTATGATTAATTCCGATATTTTTAATACTCACGTCATGCATGGCAAGCAAAGAAGCGATTGCCGCAATGGCGCCGGGTCTGTCGGCGATATCCACCGTAATCACATATTCCGTTTTAATCGGACCGCTGGAAGCGTCGATAAAAGATTCCCGATAAATCCTTGCAGTATCGAAGAATTGGTAGAGCGTATCGGTATTTTGTTTATCCAGCTCCTGTTTAAAAGCCGTTAAGTCCCGGATATATTGCTCCAGTAAAAGAGAAATATTTTCGGTGTTTGACTGGCAGATTTGCTGCCACATGGCAGGAGAAGAAGATGCGATGCGGGTAATGTCTTTAAAACCGCCCGCCGCAATCATTTTCATAATGCCTTCTTTGGAATCTGCATTTTTCACCAGATTTACCAGTGACGCCGCAATGACATGGGGCAGATGGGAAATCGCCGCGGTCACATAATCGTGCTGCTCATAGGGCAGTACAAGCGGAATAGCGCCGATGGTCTGTACAAGAGTCTGATAGGCGGAAATTTTTTCCGCAGAAGTCTTATTCGTCGGTGTCAGGATATAATAAGCGTTCTCAAAAAGGGACGCTTTGGAATTGGCATAACCAAATCGCTCAGAGCCGGTCATTGGATGGCCGCCGATAAACTGATGATCCAGCCCTAGGGCGGCAATATGTTTATGAATGCCGGTTTTTACGCTGCCAACGTCGGTCAAAACTGCGTCCGGCGATAAGGAATCTTTTAAGGCAAGAAGATTCTCATCATTATGGGATACGGGAGCGCATAAAAAAATATAATCGCAGTCTGCAAACTCCGTTCCGATATGGGAACAGGCTTTTTGGATTACTTTCTCAGAAAGCGCCATATGTAAGGCATCAGAATTGGTATCGTAGGCAATCAGACGCGCTTGTGGTACTTTATGATGGATGGCTTTGGCAAGGGAGCCGCCGATAAGCCCCAGCCCGATAAAGCCGCATGTAAAAGCTGACATAGGGAAACTCCTTTTCTTATCCAAATTAACTGCTTGAAAACAATTCTATCATATCGCAACCGTAGAAATTCGTCAAATAGCAGTCGCCCGCATCATGTGAAAAACAATTTCCAGTTATCTCTTTACTGTTGACTGGCAGAGCAGACAGGAATCCCACGAAGGCGCGCTTTCGCTCCGTGAAAAACGCAGCGGTACTAAGCTTAAAAGCCGCGTTGCGTCTTTTTCGCTAAGTGCCGGCGTTTTTCAAGGACCTTCGCGGGATTCCTGTCTGCTCTGCCCCCTCAAAGTTCTGGCTGTAAACTGCTTTCCCCACGCGTATTACCGGGCACAATCAGAAAAATGTGCAAAATACTCAAAAAACTTGCAATTTTGAAAAAACTTTAGTAAAATATAAACATCATATCGTTTGGGCGGGCAGATAGCAGTTGTGACTATTTGCCATATATAAAAACAGACGGAATTGGAGGATAGGACATGAATGTTTACACAACTGACAAAATTCGTAATGTAGCGCTTCTGGGTCATGGCGGCTGTGGGAAGACCAGTCTGGTGGAAGCAATGGCATATCTTGCCGGCGTAACTTCCCGGATGGGAAAGGTGACGGATGGCAACACCATCAGCGATTATGGTAAGGAGGAGCAGAAACGCCAGATTTCTATTACCACTTCCGTCGTTCCGATTGAGTGGGAAGGCGTCAAAATCAATCTGCTGGACACACCAGGATTTTTCGATTTTGTAGGGGAAGTAGAAGAAGCGGTCGGTGCAGCGGATGCAGCGATTATCGTTGTTTCGGGAAAAGCCGGCGTAGAAGTTGGAACGGAGAAGGCGTGGGAGCTGTGTGAGAAATACAAACTGCCCCGTTTCATTTTTGTGACGGATATGGATATTGATAATGCTTCCTTTAGACAGGTTGTAGAAGATATGACCGAGAAATACGGGAAGAAATTAGCGCCTTTTCATCTGCCAATCCGGGAAAATGAAAAGTTTGTCGGCTATATCAACGTCATTACGGAGCAGGCGTATCGTTGGAAAGATAAAGAGGTTGTAGAGTGCGAGATGCCCGAATACAGTAAGGCGAACCTGCAGCTTTGCCGCGACGCGTTGATGGAAGCGGTAGCGGAAACGAGCGAAGAATTTATGGAACGCTATTTTAACGGGGAAACGTTCTCAGAGGCGGAAATCAGGGCAGCGCTTAGGAGTAATGTCATGGAAGGCTCTACGGTTCCGATGTCTATGGGTTCCAGCGTACTCTGCCAGGGGATTTACACGCTGCTTGACGATATCGTGAAATATATGCCGAGCCCGGAGAATAGAGAGATAGCGGGAATTAGTTTGAAGACGAATGAAATCTTTAAGGCGGACTATGATTTTTCCAAACCGAAATCAGCTTATATCTTTAAGACCATCGTAGATCCGTTTATTGGAAAATACTCCTTGATTAAAGTGTGCTCCGGCGTCTTAAAGGGTGATGATTTAATCTATAATGAAGAGAAAGACATTGAGGAAAAAGTAAGCAAACTATATGTTTTGCAGGGAAGCAAACCCATTGAAATTAAGGAGCTTCATGCCGGCGATATCGGCGCAATTGCCAAGTTGACGGCGGCAAGGACAGGCAATACGCTTTCGACCAAGGCAAGCCCTATCCGCTATGGGAAAACAGAAATTTCCACGCCTTATACGGTGATGCGTTATCAGGCGCAGAATAAGGCGGACATTGACAAGATATCCCAGTCGCTCCAGAAGATGACGCATGAGGATCAGACCTTGAAAGTAGTCAATGATGCGGAAAATAAGCAGACCTTGCTATACGGTATGGGCGACCTTCATCTGGAAGTGGTTACGAGCAGATTGTTGAGCGAGTATAAGGCGGGCATCCAGCTTTCAGAGCCGAAAGTTGCTTATCGGGAAACCATTCAGAAGAAATCTGATGTGGAATATAAATATAAAAAGCAGTCCGGCGGACACGGACAGTACGGGCATGTCAAAATGAAATTTGAACCTTCCGGTTCGTTAGAGGAGCCTTATGTATTTGAGCAGATGGTTGTAGGCGGCGCCGTACCTAAGAATTTCTTCCCCGCAGTGGAAAAGGGATTGCAGGACTCCGTTTTAAGCGGTCCGATGGCAGCTTATCCGGTAGTTGGCGTGAAGGCGATTTTATACGACGGTTCTTATCATCCGGTGGATTCTTCCGAAATGGCGTTTAAGATGGCGACCATCCAGGCGTTTAAGAAAGGCTTTATGGAAGCGAAACCGATTCTGTTAGAGCCAATCGCTTCCTTGAAAGTAACTGTACCGGACGCTTACACAGGCGATATCATGGGGGATTTGAATAAACGCCGGGGCAGGGTGCTTGGCATGAATCCTACTTCCGATGGAAAACAGGTTATCGAAGCGGATATCCCGGTATCCTGCTTACAGGGATATTGTACTGACTTACGCTCCATGACGGGCGGCCGGGGCACTTATGAATATCAGTTTGCAAGATATGAGCAGGCGCCGAGCGATGTACAAGAGAAAGAAGTAGCCAAAAGAGCCGGGAAAGTAGCGGCAGGTGAAGAATAAAGCATAAATCATTCTTTTTAGAGAGGGAAACAGGATGCAGATGTATTGGGGAATACAGCATCCTGTTTTTTCTTATCGTCTCGGCATGGGAATAAATTTTCAGTCAGTTCTTACATACGGAATCGGCAGGACAGATAGAAATCCCACGAAGGCTCGCTCTCGCTCCGTGAAAAACGCAGCGGTACTAAGCTCAAAAGCCGCGATGCGTCTTTTTCGCTAAGTGCCGGCGTTTTTCAAGGACCTTCGCAGGATTTCTATCTGCCCTGCCACCCCAATATCTACATGCTGACTGAAAACGGATTCCCGTGCCGAGACGGAATTTAAGGTTGACAAATCAGCCGGGTATAGTAAAATGATGGAAGAGTTGCAGGAAGGAGCAGAATGATTCATATGGCGGAATTATATAATCACAGAGAGATAGAACAGAAATGGCAGAAAATATGGGACGAGGAGCATGCGTTTAAGACTTCGGAGGATTTTTCCAGACCGAAATATTATGCGTTAGTAGAGTTTCCTTATCCATCGGGACAGGGGCTTCATGTCGGACATCCAAGACCCTATACCGCATTGGATATCGTTGCAAGAAAAAGAAGAATGCAGGGCTATAACGTCCTTTACCCGATGGGATGGGATGCTTTTGGGCTGCCTACAGAAAACTATGCCATCCAGAATCGCATTCATCCGAAAATCGTTACGGAAAATAATGTGAAGCGTTTTAAAGGACAGTTACACGCATTGGGCTATTCTTTTGACTGGGATAGGGAAATAAATACGACAGACCCTGATTATTATAAATGGACGCAGTGGATTTTCCTGAAATTATTTAAGGCAGGACTTGCTTATAAGTCAGAGATGCCGATTAACTGGTGTACTTCCTGTAAAGTCGGGCTTGCCAATGAAGAAGTGGTAAACGGCGTCTGCGAACGCTGCGGTTCCGAAGTCGTCCGCCGGGTAAAAAGCCAGTGGATGTTGAAAATCACAGAATATGCGGACAAGCTGATTCAGGGGCTCGATACCGTAGATTATATTGAGAAAGTCAAAGTTTCCCAGAAAAACTGGATTGGGAAGTCCACGGGTGCGGAAGTTGATTTCCAGATAAAAGGCAAAGAGGATAAGCTGCGGGTCTACACGACGAGATGCGATACACTCTTTGGCGCAACTTATATGGTCGTTTCCCCGGAACATCCGTTGATTGATAAATATAAGGACGAGCTGAAAAACTGGGACGATATCTGCGCTTACCGGGAACAGGCGGCGAGAAAGTCAGATTTTGAAAGGGCGGAGCTGGCAAAAGAGAAGACCGGCGTAAAAATAGATGGTATGACGGCAATCAACCCTGTCAATGAAAAAGAAATACCGATTTTCATTTCCGATTATGTCCTGATGAGCTATGGAACGGGCGCAATTATGGCGGTTCCAGCGCATGATGAAAGAGACTGGGAATTTGCCAAGAAATTTAATCTGCCGATTATTGAAGTCGTTGCGGGCGGCAAAGACGTCCAGGAAGAAGTATATACCGAAGTGGCGACCGGTACGCTCTGCAATTCCGGTTTCTTAGACGGGTTAAACGTAGCCCAGGCGAAAGAGAAGATGATTGCTTATCTGGAAGAAAAAGGCATCGGAAGTGCGAAAGTAAATTATAAACTGCGGGACTGGGTATTTTCCAGACAGCGTTACTGGGGAGAGCCGATTCCCGTTGTATATTGTGAGAAATGTGGGTATGTGCCGCTGCCGGAAGAGGAGCTGCCTTTGATGCTGCCGGAAGTCGAGAGCTATATGCCCACCGATAACGGTGAATCGCCGCTTGCTAAAATGACCGACTGGGTCAATACAACATGCCCATGCTGTGGCGCACCGGCCAAAAGAGAAACGGATACGATGCCGCAGTGGGCGGGGTCTTCCTGGTATTTTCTGCGTTATACAGACCCGGATAACAAAGAAGCGCTGGCAAGTAAAGAAGCGTTAGATTATTGGATGCCTGTTGATTGGTATAACGGTGGTATGGAGCATACGACACTGCACTTGTTGTACTCCCGTTTCTGGCATAAATTTTTATATGATGAGAAAGTGGTGCCCTGCCCGGAGCCTTATTTAAAGAGAACTTCCCACGGTATGATTTTGGGTGCTAACGGGGAAAAGATGAGTAAATCCCGCGGAAACGTGGTGAACCCGGACGATATCGTCAGAGAATACGGCGCGGATACGATGCGCACTTATGAAATGTTTATCGGAGCCTTTGATTTATCCGCCGCATGGTCGGACGACGGTGTGAAAGGCTGCCGCCGTTTCTTAGAAAGGGTATGGAAATTGCAGGATATCCTGACAGAGGATACCGGCTATTCCCAAGACCTGGAAACGAAGATGCATCAGACGATTAAAAAAGTCAGCAATGATTTTGAAAATCTGAAATACAATACGGCGATTGCCGCGATGATGGCGTTAATCAATGAATTTTATAAGAAAAACGCCGTGACCAGGGGCGAGTTTAAGACGCTGCTTACGCTCTTAAATCCAGTGGCGCCCCATATCACGGAAGAATTGTGGCAGCAAATCGGATTGGAAGGCAGAATTTATCAGACCGTCTGGCCGGAGTATGACGAAGCGAAGACGATAGAGGCTACTGTGGAAATCGCCGTACAGATTAATGGCAAAATCCGGGCAACGCTTGCCATCGGTAAAGACGACCCGAAAGAGGACGTTATCGCCAAGGCAAAGGAAACGATTGCCGATAAGCTGACGGGAACGATTGTCAAAGAGATTTATGTACCGGGCAGAATTGTCAATCTTGTTATGAAAAATTAAGGATAGAGTCAGAATCTTATTCATTTGTTTCCAAAAAGGCGGTTCCTAAGCTGTGAAGAATCTTCCATGCTATATAGGAACCGCTTCTTTTAACGCCTTTTATGAAATAAAGCAGTCATTTTATTCATTTTGTCCAGTTCTTCCGGGCTGGCGTATTTCTGCAAGGTTTGTACGATGGTATTGATTTCTTCCTCGCTGAAACTGATATTGCTTTCTTTGCTGCGCTTGGCGACTGCCATCAGGAAGGGCAGCATCTGTTCCTTGGTCAGTCCATTGCTTTCAAAGACAAGCATCTGCAGAAAATCCAGTTTTGCCTTATCGATATGCGCGACCGCCGGGTCATTTAACCAGGATTCCATATCAAAACTCCTTTCTCAGTTATTTGGTGTCTGCGGTGGATGGCTGCTGAATGTCTCAAACATCGCTTTCTGTTCGGGGGAAAGCATACCCATGAGAAGCTCTTCCATGCCCATGCCGGGAGTGCCGTTTGTATCGCCGGATCCCATATCAGGAAAAAGTTCCTGCATGGCATTCATGGTCTGACTCATTTCCTGATACATTTCCATTGTCTGTAACATAGATTCCATTTGTTCTAACTGTTTTACCTCGTTTTCCGTACAATAAACCTTTAACTCCCGACAGAGTTTTTTGAAATCCGGATGTTGTTTCGTATCGGGAGCAGAGCATATATGAAAGGGGTGCCTTTTGCATAGCTCCATCGTGTATTTTAATTCCATATATTTGATATAGACAGCCATGTTTTTTTGCATGGAAGGGTCTATGTAGGGGAGGATGACTTTCAGCTTCTGGATTTGGTTGTTCGTATACAAGGCATCAAATGCCATAACGTTGGAAGAGTCTTCTTTCATGATTTCTATGCCTTTCGCCGCCCGTAAACAGACTTAACAAAGTATATGCTTCACAAGAGAAAAATAGGCTCAAGCAGCGAGCCTATTTTCCGATGTGTGTGCAAGAAGTGATAGGATTAGAAGCAATTGCCGCAGCAGCTAAGAAGGATTAACAGCCATATCCAGGAACCGCATCCGTCAGAATTGTTGTTGAAAAGTCCGATGCCGTTGCCACAGCCGCAGCCGTCGTTGTTGTTGTTACCGCAGATAGAGAACAAGATGATAAGCCAGATTAAAGAACAGCATCCGTTGTTCCCCTCTCTTGTGTTATTGCATCCGCATTGAGTTGCTGATAAATCACTCATGTTTGTGTGCCTCCATATTTTGCTATTTTGTTTTATGCTTTATCTTATGTATGAGGCAGGTCCATGTTTCCGAAGATGAGAAAAGATTGAAAATTAAAATTTTATTCGAGGAACAGAATAGGGAAAAAAGTGCACAATACAATATTTTGTTTTCCAACGAAAAAAATAGCTGCTTTTTATGGCATATCTTGTAAAATGACTTAAATATACGAAATTGCGAACACTTTTTTTCTACAGAAGGAAAAGAAGGAACCTTTGAAATGTGAAAAAGTTTATGGTATAAGTATTGCATAACCTTTCCAATCCTGAAAATGATAGAGAAGTGCGAAAATCTGTTTTCATTATGCAATGATTTCAGTGTTTCCTGTCTGAAAATTATCGTTTGTCAAAATTCTAAGCAGCGTCTGCATTTGAAAATCCATAGAACGGAGGATAGTGGAGTATGCGAAAAAATCTGTTTTTATTTCTGGCGCCAATCATTGCGGCATTCTGTATGTTATGCGTGGCAAATATTCAGCTATTGGCGGCGGAGGAAAAAAATGATGGCAGTTTTATCTGGGATGATGGGAAGCTATCGCTTTATACAGAAGATATCGGGTATTTACAGGGCGAGCTGTCTGCGCTTTTTGGCGAACTGCCCGATTTATCCGGGGAATGATTCCCAAAGAAAGATTTTGAATAGAAAGAAAAGAGAGGATTATGGAAAAATGAAAAATAGAAACAATCGGAAAAAGTTAATTTATTCCTGCGTGGCGCTTCTTCTTCCAACAGTGCTTTTTTTGCTGGCAATATTGGAAATAGACGTGTCAGCAGAAGGAACCGGACGAAAAAGTGGGATTCAGTCTAAAGGAATTATTGATTTTGCAGATGGGACGGTCGTTATGGATTCGGCGGACCTTATTTATCTGGCAGATGAAATGGATCGCTTAGAAGATGCGTATAAAACGAATACGGCAATTGCCTTAAATGGCGTCGGCACTTATTTTAAAGCCGACGGCGGTACTGTTTACCAGAAAGAAGAGGAAACCCTGCTAGCGGAAAATGCTGCAAGTTTATCGTTTCAGAATCTTTATGACGGCATCCTGCATTCCCAGTCGGTCGCCCATCTTGCCGCTATACAGGCAACAAATGTATCCGGGGCGCCGCTGTATTATCAAAGCGCTGACGCCCAGAATAATCAGGATCTGATTTCCCAGACGACGCAGGCAAACGATTTTCCTATCTATATCAGATCTGCGACGGCGGATAACCTGACGGCGGGGTGTGCGGCGTGGGTGAACGGGACATTGCTTGTCGGAAACGGGAAAGACAATGCAGCCAGCTATGAAAAAGGCGCTGCAGACGTAGTCAGAAATATGTACCAGAATGTTTCCGCCAGCGAAAACTATAATGCTATCAGTTCTAAAGTATATATCACGGCTTCTGAAGATCTCTGGACGGAAAAGAACGATAAACAGGAAAAAACATATCAGATTCCGTTAATCAATCAGGATGGGAAAATGTTATACGCTATATCGTTCACCTATAAAACCCTTTCCCATGCCAAGCCTGTTAATAATCAGGAATCAAGCGTATCGGGGGAATACAGGCTGAAGACAAAAGAAGGGGAAGTAATTGCGACGGCGGACATATCCGATTCGCGGCGTACTTCGGATGAGTACAGCTGGATAAATACAAACGTATACATCGACCTGTTTTCCAAAAACTTTTCGACAAGCGACGGCAGCCTGTATCTGTATTTCAAGGCAAGTTCCCATGGACGCTATATCCTTCACATGACAGATTATTCCGTGGTAAATGCGCAACTTGTTTTCGAGAAGATAACGGCAAAATATAAGTGATTCCCGGTTCCCTGTATCCGCTTTTGCAATTTTGTGGCAGCATGCCTTTGGCTTCTGTAGTTTTCCTTCTGGCAATTCTGCAATTCCTGTCGAAAACCTCTTGCATAAATTTTAAGATATAGTAAAATAAAAATGTATGTGAGTTAATATATTTTTAACAAATCAGAGGAAAAAGACTAATCCGGCGGCACAGAAATGCCGATATAAACATTAATAATTATGTTTTTATATCTTGGGCAAATCCAGGCCTGACGGATAAACAGATAAATTTGTGTTACTGGCAGAAGGAGAGAGGGAAATGTCAAAGAAAACACTCGTAAACAAATCCAAAAAATCCAAAAGGAGATTGAAAAGGAGTATACGGCGCAGTCTGGCGGCAATCCTGATGATAACGGCAATCGGCATTGCGGCGATTCCCATACCGGAGAACTATGCTGAGGATGGTTCCAATGATAATGGGAATGAGGATCAGAATCAGCCGGTGGTAACAGCGCTTCCATATTCCTATAAGGTTGATGCGGAAGGCGCCGACGTTACAGTTTCGCAGGCATCTATTACAAACGGTAAAAATAAGACAAAGCAAACGTCTTATTCTATCGTGGAAGGGGAACGGTATCCGGTTTTAATTTGGCAGTTTCAATATTACACCACCAAAGATCCGGATTTGCAAGGGGTTTCAAAAGATGTCAATATTATCAGCAATTATAATAAGTCATATCTGACGCAGACTATTTATATTAATGAGGCCATTGTTACAGATTATGTACAGGTTTCTGTCGATACATATAATAAGTATTATGCAACGGCAAACAATACCGAATATGAGCTTGAAATGGATATGGCGGATTCTGCGGATAAAGACAAGGCTGAAAAATTCCTTCAGAAGTATTTTCCGGGGCAGTATCAGGACTATCTGAATGCATGTAAAAACTATAAGGACGGCGATAAACCGCGGTTATCAAGGCTGGTGTCGGATCTGAGCGCTGATCAGAAACTGGAATATTACTGTGATCAGAGACCGGGATTGGAAGGATGCAGATTGGTTGGCGTGCTTGATGATTCCCATTGGGAAGCGGACAGCGTTACTTCCGTTCCTGCCACGACTGTCCAGGATGTAGTTCCCAGAGACGGCGAAGGGGACGGGACTGAAACGAATCCGGATCCTGGAACAGAGCAGATTATATATGATTTGTATATTCCGAAAAAGATTTCGCCAGTGGCAAATGATTCTACCACGGATGAAAACGGTTATTTGATAAACGGCATTACGCAGATTAAAGGGATTGGCGACGGCGTATTTAAAGGCGTAGGAAATGTGACTAGTTTAAAGACGTCGGAAAAAATTCCACTGAATTATATCGGCGTCAGCGCGTTTGAGGATTCCTATATTCAGGATATTGATCTTAGAAATATAGAGTATATCAGTGACAGCGCTTTTAAAAGCTGCCATAACCTTATTAATATTGATTTGTCGCAGAATACAAAAGAAATTGGAACGGAAGCTTTTTATGATACCGGCTTACAAAATGTAAAATTGGGAGCGGAGGTCCGGACGGTTGGCCCGGGAGCCTTTGCAGAGTGTACGAGTCTGCAGACTATAGATTTTTCAGGTGTTAAGTATAGCGGCATGACTATTGGAAAATACGCTTTTTATAATGCAATTGCATTAAACAGTGTAAATTTTGGCGTTGCAGATACTATGGCGGAATTTGAGAAAAAGACTGCCAATACAACAGTGGATATTACAGCGATAGGGGAAGGCGCATTTGCCGTAGAAGATCCAGAAAATGGCTCTATGAGTATGTTTACATTCCCATCTAATATAGCGGCGCCGATTACTGCAAGCAGTCAAAAAGGGTTAGGGGACTATGTCCTTGCGGGAAGAGCGAACCTGCAATATGTTACGATGCCTTCCAGTTTTGGGCGCCAAAGCAGGGTTAAAGTGCCGGATAATACCTTTTATTATTGTTTTAATCTGGCATGTGTTAAGTTTCCTGACAATAGTGTCGGTTCCTGCGGTTATGCAACTTATGACTCAGCTAAATTGTTCGCGAATGTAACGAACGATGCGTTCTATGTAAAGGGACCGAAGATGGTTACTCCTGGTGCGAAAGATGATAAAGATGTCGCTTTACCGCGTCAGGCAACATGGGAAGCTGTTACTACAGTGTCTAATACCGTGCCGTATCTATACATTGATAACAATAAAGAATATTATGAGATTGGTTATAAAGATGAACGTACCGGCGGTAACTATTTATTGTGTATTGATAATAAAGGTGTTTTAACATCCTGTACCAGAAAAGATAAAACTTCTTCAGGTACAGTAGAAGAATTGATTATTCCGGCGCAGGTTGGTAAAGTAAATGTTGTTTCTATTGACAAGAACTGTTTTTCCGATGAGGGCTTAAATAACGCGGTAAAGAAACTGACCATTGAAGACAATTCAATTTCAAAGATTGACGATTCCGTTTTCAAAGGATGGGAAGTTTTAGAGAAGGTAACGATAGGCAACTCCGTAAAGTCCATCGGAAAAGAAGCGTTTAAAGATTGTACGCAGTTAATTGACGTTACGTTCAACAGCCCGGAAGATCACGCTTCCTTTACAATAGGGACGGACGCTTTCAAGACGGGCAGTGAGAGACTGACTTTCCATGGTGATATTGTAAATGGATACGCTCCATTTACCTGGGCGATGGATAAGAATAACATTATTAAGACGGATGATAATGGAACCGGTGAAATCCGCGTATGCTATCAGAGTCTGTTCCCTACTTATCTGACCGTTATGTATAATCCAAATACGGATATGGTTACGTTATTGGATTATCCGAAGAGCAGCCAGGTCAGCAAACTCTTAAATGAGAAATATGAAAGCGAGTTCAAGAAAAAGGGTTATACTTCCTATGAAAAAATGCGGGAAGGCGAGTCCTATGATGAATATAGCGACTCAGATCCTGCTAATCCTACGGAAAATGATAACAGGAGGATTAGGTTTGCGCAGAGATGGAGGGATGAGGTTGCAGCAGTGACGGATCCTCAACAGCAGGCAGATGCGGAAGAGGCGTTATATGCGTCCGGTGATTATGGTCCATGGATTAATTCGGCTTTCTCTTCCAAGTGGGATGAGTGGACTGATGGAGTGCCGGGTGGAACAGGAGGTTCCGCAAACGCAGAGAACGCGCAGAATGTTTTTCTGTCATCTGTTCACACGATGACGGATTGGTTATTTGAGCCGTTGGTAGTTTATGCAAATAACCTTCCGAAAGCTTATTATGATAGATTTCCGTTTGACGTTGTAAAAAACCGTAGTGCAGTCAGACCTTATATTGCTCCGTCGGATGAAGAGCAGTTGTTAGTGGATGGCACACAGGCTATTAACGTACCTGCAGGAGTAGATTCTATAGATGTCTTAGGCTATCGTGATAGCAAGATGCAGGATGGGGAAACAGACGGTCCTAAGAAGAATGATAAAAATATACAGACATATCTGACAGGAAGAAATGGCATATGGGATGCCCGTACAGAAGAAATGTATACGAACGACAGTTCCGGTTTTGACAGAGATAACACTAAAATCCAGCCTGGATTGTTTAGCGGTAAATATGATGATTATAACCTCTCAGAAGTGGATGCGAAAGCCGACGGCTCTAATGAACGTAACGTGCGGGGGAATGATCAGATTGTATCCGTGACCCTTGGAAGCGTGAAATATCTTCCGAAATATGCCTTCGACAGCTGCGAGCAGCTGCGGATGGTAACGCTTGGACCGGATTGCGCGGATATCGGCACGGCGCCTTTTAGGGGATGCTATACATTAATCAATGTAAACTGTGACGGCAATAGAAAGTATATGGCGGATAACGGTATTATTTATTCCAGGGATACGGTTGCTGCGGATACAGACTTGGGCAATTATGCGGGCACTTATACGATAGAAGAGTGTCTCTATGCAAGAGGAAAGAGTGGCGGAGTCGGTACGCCTACTGTACCGGAACCCGGTTATAATGAAGGGCAGGAAACCGTTACCATCAGCAGGGTGAAGGAAATTCGGGACGGCGCTTTTGAAGAGTGTGTCAATGTGACGAAAGTATATCTGGATACAGCGTTGAATCTGACGAAAATCCCGAAGGACTGTTTCAAAAACTGTGAGCATGTGCAGCAGATTTGGATGCCAAGAACTGTAAATTACATTGATGAAGGCGCTTTTGCCTATGATAATAACTTAGGGGAATTGAGTATTCCGGGGAAAGAGGTCTTTATCTCGGCGAAGGCATTTGTAGACAAAACGATTTCTGGTAAGTCATTAGTAACTACGATTAGTACTTATGCGGATTCCTCCGCGAGAAGATATGCAGAAAAATATGCAGACGATTATCTGCTGGATTATCAGGAAAAGACTTCGGAATGGACGGTTATCTTCTTAGATGCGGACGGAAATCAGATAGGCAATACGCTGTATAAGGTTAATAACAGCAGGCTGACGGAGGATGAGATTCCTGCGGCTCCTGAAAAAGAAGGATGGGTTTTCGAGAAATGGATTAGTACGAGCGGGGCGGAAGTCAGCGCGCCGATTACGACGGATACGGTATTTATCGCACAGGGATATTCAGCGAACGGTATGGTAGATGGCAAGCATTATACGGTTGATTTCTACTGTCAGGTTTGTGGTAAGCAGATGGGCAATACACAGTTGATTGAACCGGGTGCAGCGGCGGTTCCGCCATCCAATCTGCCAGACCATGACCACAAAGGCTACACCTTTACAGGATGGAGCAGCGACGAATACTTAAACGTACAGAAGAACCTGATAATTCTTGGTATGTTCAGCGGTTCGGGAACCAGCGGCGGCAGCTCTGGAACGAACAACGGAGGAAATACCACTACAAGTAATAATACCTCTAATACTACAAGTAATAGGAGTACATCGACATCCGCGACGTCTTCTTCTACTTCAGCAACTTCTACATCTACAGGAGCAACTGGAAAATATACAGTAACGGTTGTAAACGGCAGCGGAAGCGGAAGTTATGATGTGGGAACGACGGTAATCATTGCAGCGAATACGCCTGCGACGGGAAAAGTCTTCAGCAAGTGGACGACGGAATCCCAGGGCGTTACGTTAGCGAGTGTGAGCATGACGGCGACGACCTTCGTCATGCCAGCGAACAATGTAACGATTACGGCGAACTATGTGGACGGCGCTCCTGCAGCGGGGGGAACTGTCAGCACAGGCACAGGTAATACAAATAATAGGGATACTGGAAACGGCAGTACGAGGGTGGATATTACCAAGCCGGGTATCAGCAATAAAGATTTGGCGACGGCAACTGTCAACGGTTCTACGGATAATTTTGTCGTGAAGATTTCCGAAACGGACGAGGCGACACAGGCAGTAGTCAATGCATTGACAAATAAATACGGAAATCTGGAAAGTATCCTTTATTATGCAATGGATATCAGTCTCTATGATTCGACCGGAACGACGAAGATAACGAATACACAGGGATTGTCGGTGGATATTACGATTCCGCTGCCAGATGCGCTGACTCTTTATGCAGGAAATAATATGGCGGGCGCAGTGGTATCTGACCAGTTAGAGGATTTGAGTGAGCGGTTTACAACAATTAACGGAATACCGTGCATCAGTTTCACTGCAACCCACTTCTCGCCGTATACGATTTATGTCAATACGCAGAACTTATCGGAAGGATTGCTGGATTCCACGCCGAAGACAGGAGATCCCATTCATCCTAAGTGGTTTTTGTCACTGGGGCTTGCATGTTTGTCAATCATTCTTTTCATAAAGAAAGACAAGAAAAGCGTGAAAGTAAAAACGGTTTAGCTTAAAATTCCTAGGGGGATTCCTATGGGAAAAAAGATTAGAAAAGCAATAGGCGCTCTGTTTGTGGCGGTGGCAATCGCCGTCACACAGATACCGGTATCAGACGTCCGGGCGGTAGATGGCACATCAGGCAATACCGCCCCGGTATCTGAATTTCAGACGGATGGAACTACACTAGTAAAGTACAATGGCACGTCGGCGAACGTGTCTATTGGCGATTATATTGAAAAAATAGAATCCGGCGCTTTTGCAGACAATGAATATTTAAAGACGGTGGTCATCGGCAATAACGTAACGACCATTGGGACAGGCGCTTTCGAGGGATGCAGCTTACTAGAGGCGGTAACGATTCCCGATTCCGTGAAAACCATAGAAAAAGCGGCATTTGCAGATTGTCCGTCCCTGACGGCGGTAGGAATCGGCACCGGCTTAAATTCTTTAGGAAGCGGCGTCTTTGCCGGGGATGTCAGTCTGGGAAGAGTCAATATCAGCAGCAGCAACTCCAGATTTACCTGCGATGAAGGCGCTATTTATAATAAGAACGGCAGGGATACTTTATATGCGGTGCTTGCGGGCAGAAAGAGCGCAGAGTATGTCATGCCCTCTACTGTTACCAAAATCATGCCTTATGCATTCTGGGGAAACCGTTATCTGGAAAGCGTGACCATTAGCGGCGGCGTCTTGGAAATATCGGCTTACGCCTTTTCTAACTGTGCCAATCTGAAGAAGGTAACGATTCCTTATTCGGTAAGTACAATCGGTCTCAAAGCCTTTGAAAACTGTATCAGACTGCGCTCCATTTCGATTCCGGTATCGGTTCAGTCTATTCATAGCACGGCATTTGATGGCTGTACCAGGTTGACGATTGATGCGCCGGAAGGCAGTACGGCGAAGGAATTTGCAGATAATCTTGTCTTAGAAGATATTGATGTGACGGAATATGAGGATACGCCGATTGATACAATCAGCGATACAGACATAGAAGACGATTCTGAAACAGACGGGGAAGCAGAAGATGCATCATTGCCGGTAGATTATTATCATGAAGTAACGCATATGAGTCCGTTAGAGGATGAAGAAGATGCTGCTGTAAAAGGTAAGTCCAAGATTATCGACAGCCAGGTATTTGTTTTTGTGGACAATGCCAGCGCTACGGTCAATTCGGGCGTGCCCGATTTGCATAGCGTAGAAGGCGCTGTTTTTGGGGAAACAGGCGAGACGATAGCCAGTATTTCCAACAATTCTAATGAGAAGGGCGGTTCTTTCCCCAAATATACGATTATTGAAGATAAAGTCATTGCCAATCAGGCATATTATAACGATAACAGGGAGTCCATCGACATTCCTGATACCATTACGGAAATCGGGGAATTTGCTTTCGCCCGTTCGGCGATAACGAATGTGGTACTGCCAGAGGGCGTTACGAAAATTGGATATGCGGCTTTTTATCACTGCGATGGATTGACTGATGTGGTCATTCCCAATACGGTGACGGAAATAGCGTCTTCAGCGTTTGAAAATACGCCTTGGCTGCAAAACTGGCGAGAGAGTGGAAGCGGTGATTTCTTGATTGTCGGCGACGGCATCTTATTGGATTATCGTGGCAGCAATAGTGTCGTAACGATACCGGGCGGCGTGAAGACGATAGGCGCGGACGCGCTGCAGGGACATACGGAAATCACGAAGGTGATTCTGCCAGACAGCGTAGAAGTCATCGGGGAAGGCGCTTTTTCCAATTGCAGCGCGCTGACGGATATCGAGGGCGGAAACAGTGTCAGAAAGATGAAAGACAGGGCTTTTGCAGGGTGTCCGATAGAGAATATCAGAATCCCTGCATCTGTAGAAGAGATTGGGTTGAAAGCCTTTGCCGTAGCGGATTCGGTGAAATCAGCCGGTACGGGAAAGGTTGTATTTGAGGGCAGCTCTATTCCTAGCCTGTCCTATGAAGCATCTTCCGGGAAATTATATCATGACGATTACAGAGGTCTGGCATTCGAGGGCGTAAAGGAAGCAATCGTGCCGGAAGGAACAGACGTTTTTGAGAATACGGTACTGGATAAGAATCTACAGGGCTTCCGGGGGGTAATCCAGACGGCGGGAAGCGGCGCAGCGGCGGAAAATACAGCGGATGATGCTGCAGATACGCAGAGTAGTGAGACGGACGGATTGCAGAATGCAGACGATATGCAAAGTGCAGATAACATGCAGGATACGGACGATTCCGCCGTTGCGGATACAAGGTCAGAAGTGACGGTTCATATTGATAGCCGTTCCATTGAAGACGGCGGACTTGCCGGAGCCATCCTGGAAGGTGCAGAGACCTCTTATCTTCTAGATATTGTGGATAGCAGTGAAGCGCGGGACGCTATTCTAGGCGCATATCGGAAATTATACGGCAATAGGACGCCTTCTAATTTACAGGCATACGATATTACACTGACAGAAGAGGCAACTTCCATTCCCATTACAGGACTTGGCAGACAGAAAATAGAGATTACGATACCGATTCCAAACGGCATCGGGGAAGAAAATCTGCATGTGGTCTGTCTGGACGCGGATGGGCAGTTAGAAGAAGCGGAAAGCAGGATTGCATCGGTAGATGGTATGGATTACCTTGTTTTTACGACCAATCATTTCTCACCTTACGGCATTTATAATTATGCTTCCGGGGATATGGCTACAGTGCGCGATGGGCAGGCTGTTTTTACCAGTTTGTCTGGTAATAAAGACGATTCCCCCAATACCGGGGATGACAGCATCCATCCAAAATGGTTTCTTTTCGCAGGATGCCTTTTTACCGGGCTTGCGTTGTTGCTTTACCGAGGGAAGAGACGCATCATTAAAATTTCTTAGAAAACAGAAATTTCGACAGGAACAGAAAGAAAACTCCCGGCATAAGATAAGGAAAAAAGCCGGGAGTTTTTTATGTATCGCGTTAGGAATCAACTGGGCTGCAGCGACGCTTTGCAGCAATCGTGTACGGGGGAACCAGTTACCGTTGCGGTACTGGATACAGGAGTTTATACGCATCCTGATTTAGAAGGGCGGATTGTGGCGTTTCGGGATTTTGTGAATGACAGAAACAAAATCTATGACGATAGCGGGCATGGCACCCATGTTGCCGGCTGTATCGGGGGCAGCGGTCTGTTGTCTGGCGGAAAATATAAGGGAATTGCGCCCCAGTGTCTTCTGTGTATCGGAAAAGTGCTGGACCAGAATGGGGAAGGCACAATCGAGAGTATGCATCGTGGTCTGCTATGGGTGATGAGAAACCGCTACCGGTATCATATCGGTGTTTTGAATATATCAGTTGGTATAGGGGATAGCGGGGAAAAAAATAAATTAGCGGAGTTATTGGAACTATTGGAAGTTATCTGGGACGCCGGGATTGTTGTCGTATGTGCGGCGGGAAATTCGGGACCGAAAAACGCCACCATTTCCCCGCTTGGAAACAGTCAGAAAGTGATTACCGTGGGATGTCATGAAGGCGGTTATTTCGGGAATAGAAGTAATTTATGCGAGAATTATTCGGGAAGAGGAGACCTCTTTGCGCTATACCGGAAACCCGATATTGTCGCGCCGGGGACGGATATTAAATCCTGCGGCAGCCGGGGAAAGACCTATGTAACCAAAAGCGGCACCTCTATGGCAACGCCGATTGTATCCGGTGCAGCGGCGCTATTGTTACAGAAATATCCGCAGCTTAGCAATGAACAGGTAAAGCATAAAATGGTATACAGCGCTAAAGATTTAGGAGATTCCTGGACGAAACAGGGATGGGGAATGCTGGATATTGCGGCGTTATTGGATGGATAGTGTTACGAAACAATGTGAGTAAAACTTGACACAATTCGTATGATTGTATACAATTATACGCAGAGCATCTCATGCGCGGTCTCAACAGAGCTGGGACAAAGGCAGTGCAGAAATGAGGTAAGAAATGAACGCTTATGATATCAAGCATACGGTAAATGATAACTATTCTTTGCGCGGCAAAGTTTTCCAGAAGATTCGTGAGGATATTCTGAGTGGAAAATATAAGGAGCATGAAGAATTAAAAGAAGTCGCTATAGGCGAGGAGCTGGGCGTCAGCAGAACGCCTGTTCGTGAGGCATTCAGACAGTTGGAATTGGAAGGACTGATTCAGATTGTGCCGAATAAAGGCGCCTATGTGACGGGGATTACGGCAAAAGACGTGAAAGATATTTACATGATTCGCTCCCTGTTAGAAGGGTTATGCGCCAGAATGGCGACGGAAAAGATTACGAAGGAGCAGATGGAGGAATTAGAAGAAAATATCTATCTGGCGGAGTTTCATGCCGGGAAAGGGCATATGGATCAGATGGCGGAGCTGGACAACCGTTTTCACGATATTCTTTACGAGGCATGTGATTCCAAGATGCTGGAGCATTTGTTGAAAGATTTTCATCAATATGTGCTCCGCGTCAGACAGAAGACCCTTTCCAAGAATATCCGCGGACGCGCTTCCAATGACGAACATAGGCAGATTATGGAAGCCATCAAGGAAAAAGATGCCGCTAAGGCGGAGCAGCTTGCCAACCAGCATATCATCAATGCTTATGACAATATGGTGAAGAATGGCTTATATGAGATTTACGGAGAGGAAACGCAGGAGTAGAAAAGAAGGGAGAACATACATGGAAAAAATTAAAATGACGAATCCATTGGTGGAGATGGATGGGGACGAGATGACCCGAATCCTCTGGAAAATGATTAAGGAAGAGTTACTGCTGCCTTATATCGACCTGAAAACGGAGTATTATGATTTAGGCTTGGAAAATCGTAACGCAACGGATGATAAGGTAACGTTGGATTCTGCGGAAGCCACGAAGAAATATGGCGTTGCCGTAAAATGTGCGACGATTACCCCCAATGCGGCAAGAATGACGGAATATCATTTAAAAGAAATGTGGAAAAGCCCTAACGGGACAATCCGTGCGGCATTGGACGGAACGGTATTTCGTGCGCCGATTGTTGTAAAAGGGATAGAACCTTGTGTGAAAAACTGGGAAAAACCGATTACTCTGGCAAGACATGCTTACGGCGACGTTTATAAAAACACGGAAATGAAAATACCCGGAGCTGGCAAGGCGGAGCTTGTTTTTACTGCTGAAGATGGAACAGAGACGCGGGAGCTGATTCATCAGTTTACGGGAGCCGGCATTTTACAGGGGATTCACAATACGGACAAGTCTATTGAGAGTTTTGCGAGGGCATGCTTCAACTATGCGCTGGATACGAAGCAGGATTTGTGGTTTGCGACCAAAGATACGATTTCCAAGAAATACGACCATAACTTCAAGGATATTTTTCAGGAAATTTATGAGAAAGAATATGCGGCGAAATTTACCGAGGCGGGCATCGAATATTTCTATACGCTGATTGATGATGCCGTAGCGCGCGTGATGAAGGCGAAGGGCGGTTTTATCTGGGCATGTAAGAATTATGACGGGGATGTCATGAGCGATATGGTATCTTCCGCATTCGGTTCCCTGGCGATGATGACTTCGGTATTGGTATCTCCTTCCGGCGTCTATGAATATGAGGCGGCGCATGGAACGGTGCAGAGGCATTACTATAAGCATCTACAGGGTGAAGAGACTTCTACAAACTCTGTGGCAACCATTTTCGCATGGACGGGAGCGCTCAGAAAGCGGGGCGAGCTGGATGGAAATCAGGAGCTGATGAAGTTTGCCGATAAGTTGGAACAGGCAACGATTCAGACGATAGAAGAGGGAAAGATGACGAAAGATTTGGCGCTGATTACGTCTTTAAAAGATGTTACGGTACTAAACAGCGAGAATTTTATCAAGGCAATCCGGGATACTTTTGAGAAACTTTCCTAAAAGCGAGTAGATTTTCTATTAAAAAAACGCAGATTCACACCGGGTCTGCGTTTTTTATGTAATAGGGAATATTCGATGCAGCGGAAGAATGCGAAGCATTCTTCCTAAGATAATCGCGCAAGCGATTTTCTTGTTTTTATTCCGATAACTGCGCCCACTGATCATACAGCGTTTCCAATTCCGTTTCAAGGCTTTCTTTTTTCTTGACAAGCTCCTGTAATCTGGCGACGTCGGTACATATTTCCGGGGATGCCATCTGTTCGTCAATCTCGGCATTCTGCGCCTCTAAAGCTTCAATTGCTTCTTCACATTTTTTTAAGGCATTCTCTTTTTTCCGCTGCGCTGCCTGTTGCTCTTTCTGGGTTTTCCAGTCCTGTTTATTTTCAGATATATCCTGTGGAGCTTGGGCAGGTTTTGTTTTTCCTACAGGGGAGTTGTCGTCTGTCAGGGATGGGGCGTTTCTTTTTTCCAGATAATAGTCGTAGTTGCCAAGATAATTGGTCAGGGTTTTATCCCTTAAATCCAGGATACGGCTGGCGGTCTTGTTAATAAAATAACGATCGTGGGACACATACAGTATCGTGCCGGTATATCCGTTTATCGCCTGTTCCAGAATTTCTTTGGAAGTAATGTCTAAGTGGTTAGTCGGTTCATCCAGAATCAGGAAATTGGATTCCGACAGCATCAGTTTTGCTAAGGAAACGCGTCCCCGTTCGCCGCCGCTTAACGATTCTATTTTTTTGAAAACGTCTTCTCCCGTAAAGAGGAATGCCGCAAGTGTATTGCGTATCTGGGTGTTGGTCAGATACGGATAATCGTCAGATATTTCGTCAAAAAGCGTCTTTTCGGCATGCAGGACATGGTGCTCCTGGTCGTAATAGCCGATTTCCACTTTTGTCCCAAGGCGGATTTGTCCGGTATCGGGTAGGAGCAGTTCATTGATGATTTTCAGGATTGTGGTTTTCCCGGTGCCGTTATCGCCGATGATGGCGACATGTTCCCCGCGTTTGATATCGAAGGAAAGATGTTCAAACAAAGTCAGCGCACCAAAGGATTTCGACAGGTTTTCCACATGCAGGACGTCGTTTCCGCTAATCGTTGCTGGTTCCAGACGCAGATGCATGTCAGCGCGGATTTCGACAGGTTTTTCCAGCACTTCTATTTTATCCAGCATTTTTTCGCGGCTTTCCGCCCGTTTGATGGATTTTTCCCGATTGAAGGACTTTAATTTTTCAATGACTTCTTCCTGATGCTTTATTTCTTTCTGCTGATTGATATAAGCATTGTATTCTGCAAGACGGAGCATTTCTTTTTTCTGCGCATAGGCAGAATAGTTGCCGGTAAAAACGGTCGCCTTCGTGTTGTCAAGTTCTATGATTTTGTTGGTAATGCGGTCTAAGAAATAGCGGTCGTGGGATACGATTAATACGGCGCCCTTATAATTAAGCAGGTAAGTTTCCAGCCATGTAATGGAAGACATATCTAAGTGGTTAGTCGGTTCGTCTAAAATAATCAAATCCGGTTTCTGCAAAAGCAGTTTGCCCAGCGCTACACGGGTTTTTTGTCCGCCGGAAAGGGTATTGACAGACTTCGTAAATTCCTCTTCCACAAAGCCAAGCCCTTTTAAGACGCCAATCAATTCACTTTTATAGGCATAGCCGTTAGCGGACTCAAAGTCGCTTGTCAGTCTGGCATAGGAGTCCATCAAGGCATCTAACGCTTCCCCGGAGGCGGTTTTCATCGCGATTTCCGAGGAGCGCATCTGCCGCTCTAAGTCGATGATATTTTGTTTGACGGATAATAGCTCGTCGTAGATGGTATTTTCACTGGATACTGCCTGATGCTGAGGAAGGTAGCCGACGGTTTTATCCTTGGCAAAGGTGACAATGCCCTCGTCAGCGGATAGTTCCCCCATGATGATGCGCAACAGCGTGGTTTTGCCCGCGCCGTTTATACCCACGATAGCGGTTTTATCATAGTTTTCCAGATGAAAAGAGATAGCTTGCAGGATAGGGGTATCCTGAAAGGATTTATGTATGTTATGAACGGAAAGAATCATAAGATGACCGTGCCTTTCTTTTAAACTTGAAATAAGTGGGAATTTCCCACTAAGGAAAAGGGGTTATTTCTTAATTTCTCAGTTTACAGGGCGATGCGGAAACTGTCAAATGGTTTTTCGTGGTGGCAGTCACAGGCAAAACTTTATATTTAATCTATAAGGATTTTTCCTTGAACAAAAAGAAAGCGGG
>JAMPHJ010000039.1 GCA_023663465.1 Muribaculaceae bacterium
AGAGGAAAATGGCTCTGGGATGTGAATCCCGAAGCCACTTTGTCTACAGTCTGAAAGGCGCAGCCTTGCTGCGCCTTGGTTCTGGTCTTAATTGTCCTGGGATTTTATGCTATATTTTCAATGCGTTCTTTTATCCTTCTTAATTCATTTTCAAGAGTATTAACACGAATTAAAAGCATTTCTTTTTCATTTTCTATTCTTAAAGCATCATCAAGTTTACGGCTTAAATCAAGATGACCCTCAGCAATAATTTTAATATTGCGGTTTGTTTCATTTTCAAGCGTTAACTGAATGCTTCTTATATCTCTCTTTATCGGTTCTAGCATTGATTCGATAGCTTTTAAATCTTCATTAGATAATGCCATGTTATCACGCTCCTTTTGCGATTGTTGGTTATTAATTACTTAAAGTATATCACAGCCAAAATATAAAGTCTAATCAATTACCAATCTTAACACATTTTACAAAAATTCTCTCAATCCAGCCCCACAATCGTATCCACCGGCAGCGACAAAATAATGCCCTGCGCTTCGGTATTTATCCCGCAACGTTTGCTGATAGCCTGCATAATCGTGAGCTTATCTTCTTTTCCCGCCAGGATGAGCACCACTTCCCGCTCTTCCTGTACGCTGATTTTCCAGAATTTCATCGTCTCTTCGCTGCCTATTCTTCTGCTATGGAATACCGTACCGCCGGAAGCGCCTTCCGGTCTTGCCGCTTCCATGACTTCCCAGCTGTATCCCTGATTTACAATCGCCATAATCATATAATATTCATTTCCAGTCATAGGTAAATGCTCCTTTTCCGCATGTTTTGGCTTTTCTTCCGTCTGTACTTCTTCCATTAGCTGTAAAAGATATCCGCTGCTGCCCGACATTTTTATGGTAAAGGCAATGCCTGTGTTGGGCATACCAAGGTGCAGCTTTCTACGCAGTTTCTGCAGTAGTTCATCCGCATAAAATTTGGGTATCATACACATTAATACATTTTTATCGATTCCGTCCAGACCCAGCATATCCATGACTTCGCTGGACGCGGTGCCCTGAGCGTGGAACATGTATTGGACAGGCACGTTTCCCTGTTTTAGCAGCTCTGCCGCCTTACCGACAAGCTTGGGCGTGGCAATGAGAAGCAGCAGCCGAAAAGCCGTTTTTTTATTATTCGTCGTCATCTGCGTCGTCCTCCTCAAACTCGAATATTTCATCCATTGCGTCAGGCGAAACCAGCTCTGCCAGCATAGCTTTTTCCGCTTTATGGAGTTTATACTGATATACCATTCCCATAATCTGGACGGCGATAAGCGGGGTCAATGCCACTAACGCCACAACGCCGAAAGCGTCCGTCATAATATTGCCCCCTACGGCATCACAGGCTCCGATGCTTAATGGAAGCAGGAAGGTCGAGGTCATCGGACCACTCGCCACACCGCCGGAGTCAAAGGCGATACCTACAAACATTTTGGGCACCAGCCGGGAAAGTATCAGTGCAATTACATAGCCCGGAATGACGATATAGTAAATCGGCATCCCCGTCAGCACACGCAGCATGGCAAGACCCACGCTGACCGATACGCCAATAGATAGGCATCTGTTCATGGCGCGGGCGGATACCGCCCCATTCGTCACATCTTCCACCTGATGATTGAGTACCTGTATCGCGGGCTCTGCTTTGACGATATAATACCCGATGAGCATACCGATGGGCACCAGCAGCCCTTTCCAGCTGGCCGCCGCAATTTTATTGCCCATAGCGGAACCTACCGGGGCAAACCCTACGCTGACTCCGCAGAGAAACAGGACCAGACCTATATAAGTATAGGCGAACCCTACCAGAATACGCTTTACATGCCGTCTCTGATAACGGTGGCTTAGAAACTGAAAAATGATAAAGACCGCGACCACCGGAAGCAGGGAAATGACAACTTCCCGTATGTAGGGCGGCGCGCTGACCAAAAATTCCCATACCACATCCCGCGTCGTCACCACGTCCGCCATGACTGCCGCCGTATATTCCGCCTGGGTCGGATTGTAAAAACAGCCCAGAATCAGTACGGCAAGAATCGGACCGATGCTGGATAACGCCACCAGACCGAAACTATCGCTGGAAGCGTTTTTATCCCCTCTGACCGAGGCAAGACCAACGCCCATTGCCATGATAAAAGGCACCGTCATGGGACCCGTCGTCACGCCGCCGGAGTCAAATGCCACGGCAAGGAAATTCTTAGGTATAAAAAACGACAGTACAATCAGAATTAAATAAAATACCGTCAGAATTATGGAAAGGTTAACCTGAAATAAAATTCTCACAATCGCCATGGCAAGGAACAATCCGACCCCGATTGCGACCGTCAGGATAAGCACATGATTGGGAATGGACGAAACCTGCCCCGCCAGCACCTGTAAATCCGGCTCTGAGATGGTTATGATTGTGCCCATGGAAACCCCTATGAGTAAAACTGTAAAAATTTTGCGGGTCTTGGATATCTGGACGCCGATACCTTCCCCCAGCGGCGTCATGGACATCTCCGCCCCCAGCTGAAAAAAGCCCATGCCAACAACCAGCATAATGGCGCCGACGAGGAACATTACCATCATTCCCAGTTCCACGGGCACTAATAGTATGCTGAGCAGCAGGACAATGCCTGTGATTGGCAGGACCGCTGAGAGAGATTCTAATATCTTTTCTTTTAATTTCTGGTTCAAACCGCACCTCCTTATCCTTTCTATTGTATTCTACCATACAAATGAACATTCGGACAGAGGGAAAAAAGAGGGATGGGGGTTGAGGCGGCAGGGCAGATAGTAATCCCGTGAAGGCGCGCTTTCGCTCTGTGAAAAACGCAGCGGTACTAAGCTTGAAAGCCGCTAGGGCGGCTTTCGCGCTAAGTGCCGGCGTTTTTCAAAGGCCTTCATGGGATTACTATCTGCCCTGCCGGTTCAACGGTGATGGGAGGAGCTAGGGTGGAACTTTGGGGGCTGTCGGCGGTCTTTAAAATTGAATGAGGGCTATACGGTTGCTAAAATTGGATGGGGGATACGGTCTCATTTAGGGGCTTTATGGTGTATTCTGGGAAGGAATCTAGCAGGTCGTTTAGGCAAAGGGTTGTGTTGTACACGACGTCGTGTGCCAGCATAATTACTTTTTTACGGTTTAGCGTTGATTCTACTGCGTTTTGAATTAAGCGGTCTGGTGTGATGTTTTTGGCGGCGTCTTCAAGGCTGGCGTTCCAGTCGTAATAAATGTAGCCTCTCTGCGTCATTTCGTCGATAATCGTTTCGTTTATCTTCTTATTATAAGCGTTGACGCTGCCGCCGGGAAATCGGAACAGTTTCGTATCCACGCCGGTTACTTCATAGACAATCTGATGGGCTTTTTCAAAATCTTCCAGATAACTGTCCACACTCCGATACAGTGTATTGTAATTATGGATATTACAATGGATTCCGATAGTATGTCCTTCCGCTACAATCCGCCTCGCCATTTCCGGGTATTTTTCCACGTTTTCCCCTATGAGGAAAAAGGTTGCCTTGATTCCCCGCGCTTTCAGAATATCCAGTATCCTCGCCGTATTTTCTTCGGAAGG
This sequence comes from Muribaculaceae bacterium, assembly GCA_023663465.1. Classification (GTDB taxonomy): domain Bacteria; phylum Bacillota; class Clostridia; order Lachnospirales; family Lachnospiraceae; genus UBA3282. The sequence goes on from JAMPHJ010000039.1 coordinate 3,584, forward strand.
ACCGTCGTCAAAGGTCAGATACATGGTCTTGGGGTGAAAATAGTATGCGACCCCGTTTACAATCCCTTCCGCAAGCTGCTCCTGATACTCCGGCGTTATCAGTTTCCCACGCTCTGCGGCATTGGACAAAAAACCGGTCTCTATCAGACATGCCGGCATTTTCGTACTCCCGGTCACATGAAACTCGGCGTTTCCGCGAAGCTCCCGCTCTGCTGCGCCTGCGTTTCTTGCCGTCTGTTGTCCGATTAGCTGCGCCAGTCTCTTGTTGTCGCGCGTTTCATCGGTCCCGTCATACCATACTTCCATACCGTTTACGCTGGTGTCTTCGGACGCATTCTGATGGATGCTGATATACAGACTTGCATGGGAATCGTTGGCAAGCCTGACCCGCTCTTCTTTTGTCATATAAACATCGTCTTCCCGCGACATGATGACTTCGTATCCCAGCGACAGAAGTTTTTCCTGTACCCGCAGGGCGATTTCGAGATTGATTGTTTTCTCATAAATTCCATCCCTGGAACAGCCGCCATCTTCCCCGCCATGTCCGGCGTCTACAAAAATAACAGGTGTTTTAAATTGTTCTATCAGCATGTCTGCATCCGCCGCTTTGTCCACGATTTCTCCTGTGAGAAGCGTATCTGCCGGCAGGACTCCCAGACCGGTTCCCAGGCATTCTTCCGCGGTTTTTCCCGGCATATCTATAACATCTGTTATTGGCATAGTATGTGCCATAGCCGCGGCGCTTCCCAGCAGACACACGCCCATCAGTCCCGCCAACAGCTTTTTTCCGATTTCCAGTCTTTTCTTTTTCCTAAAATACTCGTTGCAATACCGTGATACATAGCTTCCTCCTGCGTACATTTCAATCCTCCCCCTTACTAACAAGAAAATCGCTTGCGCAATTATCTACAAGAAAACCGCTTACGCGATTATCTTGGGAAGAATGCTTTGCATTCTTCCACGTTATCGAGCAATTTCCTATTTAAAAACTCTCATGTAATCCTGTTAGTATCAGATTACATGAGAGCTGCATCAAAATATCATCATTTTTGTATCAAAGTATCATCATTATTGCATCATTTTTGCATCATGTACGGAATCATCCGCTGGCATGTGTATCCATTTTATAGCTTATGTTATTTTATTTTTTCAGGAAATCTTTAAAAACAACTCGTTAATTCCTTCATAAAACCCGATTGTCACGATGGTTTTATCGCTGCTCATGCCGGGGAAGACATATTTCTTGTAATAGGGCGTCGTTTCCAGCAGCGGATTGTCCGACTCATAAGGGGTGGCGCTGCCAAGTCCCATATAATCGCTCCACTTGGCTATGATATCGTCGGTATCAATCTCTTCCCACCGCAGGGGCGTCCTGACATAAAATTCGTAGAGTTTGCCGTCCTCTGCGCCAATATAAGCGTCCATCAGCCTGTTTTCCTTATCGGCGTTGACCTGGCTGTTTGACAGGCTCAGTTTCCAGACGGCAATGTTGTTTCTCGGCTCTAATACGTCAATCGCGGAATAAAGCGTCGCGTCATAGGACGCCGGCAGCACTTCCCGGATTTCCTCCGGCAGAATGCCCGCTTCTTTTAAAAGCCCTATCGCCGCATTGCAGGTCTCATAAATCTGGTCGTCGCCGATTTCCTTATCCGAAGGGCTCCTGTAATTGGCTACGAAAGCGTAGGAATCATCCAACTGCGTCCCGGCGCCCTGTCCGCTTCCTACCGCGCTCTGGCTAATCAGGCATCTGGAAAGAATGTAGAGTTTCTCGTTGGCATTTAATTTATAAAGATAGCCTTCCCCCGCCGCTTCGACGGTTTCTGCATGGATTTCGTTCATCAAGCCCTTATCCTGGTATCGGGACATCGCCTCCGGTCCCCAGATGGATACCGCCAGTATCAGAACCGTACCAAGAAGAAGAGCTGCTATTTTCATTCTGTTATTCATCGCTTTTGCCCTCCTCTTGTTCCTCTCCCTGCAGCTTCTCTTCCTGCTGTCCGGTCTCCTGTCCTCTCTCTTCCTGCTGTCCGCCTTCCTGTTCTCTTTTTTTCTGTTGTCCGGGATTGCTCCGGCTTAGAACAAAACTAAAACAGGAGCCTTTGCCGCTCTCGCTCTCTATTTCCAACGCACTGTTATGGATTTTTAAGATTTCGACACAAAGCGCCAGTCCGAGTCCGGCTCCGTTCCGGCTTCTTGCACGGGATTTGTCCACCATATAAAAAGCTTGTGTTATTTTATGCTGTTCTTCTTCCGGGATGCCGATGCCATAGTCCCGCACCGCAAAGCGGTAGCCTTCTTCCAGCGCACATCCGCTTATCTCTATCCTGCCGCCGCTTTCCGAAGCTTTATGGGCATTGTCAATCAGGTTTACCAAAACCGTCTTAATCAGATTGACTTCCGCCCAAATCTCGCCTTTCTCATATTGGAAATCAAATTCCATATCCCGGCTTCCGGCAAACATATCTTTCAGATACTCAAAAATACTTTCTGCCATAAAAGGCTGTAATTTCGCCTCTTTCTTACCCGCAACAATAATATCCAACAACCGCAGGGACATGGATTCCAGCCGTTTTCCTTCCGTATAAATATAATTCGCTGACATCAGTCTCTGCTCTTCGTCCAGCTTATGGGAGCGCAGCATATCCGCATAGCCGATAATTGCCGTCAGCGGCGTTTTCAGCTCGTGCGCAAAAGCCCCCATAAATTCTTCCCTTGCCTCGATTTCCTCTTCCAGCTTCACGATATTGCCTTCCAGCGTTTCCGCCATCTGGTTAAAATCGCAGGTCAGCTGCCCTAACTCATCCTGGCTGATTTGTTTCGCACGATACGCATAATCGCCCGCCGCCATCTGTCTGGTCGCCTTGGTCAAAAGGCGCACAGGTTTCGTCAGCATGGAAGAAATGAGATGCATAATCACGGTTCCGGCAATTAACATAACAAGTGTTACTCTTCGATATAGGGAAAAACCTGTTTCACGCTCCGTAAAAACGTCGGATACGTCCCTCATCGTCTCCAGATATAAAACCCTGTTCAGGGAAACAACGGTTGCCCCCGTATGAATATAATGCCGCTCCCCTATCTGCGTAATCTGGTAGGTCTTGGTATGGGCGTCCGTCTGGGCAAGCAGCTCGTCGCCCGCATCAAAACCATCTCCCGCATAAAGCACATTCTTTTCCTCGTCCGAAATGCGAATCAGTCTGCCCGTGCCCTGTCCGCTCCGCTCCAAGTTGGCGGCAATCTCTTCCACGGTATTATCCGGCAGCACGCTGTAAGTTGCGGGCACGCTAAGCGCCGCGGTTTCAAAAGCAAAGCCTAAAATGCTGCTTTCGTCCAGCGCCTGTCCCACTTCCCGCTCTAAGGAAGTCTCAAATACATAGTTTACAAAATAGTAACCGCTGAATCCTAATGCCAACGCCATGACAATAATCATCCAGAGCAGTATTTTTAATGAAAATTTCATTATAATAACCATGCTCCTTTCTTAGCCTGCGGTTTTATGATGATATTTCCAAGCGATACCCCACCTTATAAACCGCCACCAGACAATTTTCCCAGCCCAGCTTCTTTCGCAAACGCTGTACATGCAAATCCAGTGTGCGGCTGTCCCCGTAATATTCTTCTTCCCACACTTTCTCATACAGCGTTTCCCTAAACAACGCCACATTTTTGTTTCTGATAAACAGTACCAGCAGCCCAAACTCTTTATTGGTCAGCTCTACCTGCTTTCCTGCCTTCATGACCCGGTGTGCGTCTATATCCACGACGACGTCGCCCGCCGTCAGTTTCTGTTCCGCTTTATTATAACGGCGCAGCACTGCTTCCACCCGCGCTACCAGCTCCACGACGTCGAAAGGTTTAATGAGATAATCATCCGCGCCCAGCTTTAAGCCTTTTACCCTGTCCCGCACTTCATGCTTTGCGGTAATGAAAATGACGGGAATGCCAAGCGGTCGTATATATTCCATGATGTCGTAGCCGTCGGCTCCCGGCAGCATGATATCCAACAGAATCAAATCGTAAGTTTCCTGCTCGATTTTATCCAGCGCTTCCAGACCGTCCTGTACACAAGTGCATTGATATCCTGCGGAAGACAAATTCAAATCAATCAAATCGCAAATCGGTTTTTCATCATCCACAATCAGTATTTTAATCATCGCTTAACCCTTCTTCTCCTGTCCAGCCCCAATATGCCCTCGCTTTTTCCACGAGGATTTCCATCGTGTCCTCATCGCCACAGCGGTATCTGTCCTTGATGTCGGTATCCGCCGAAAATCCCCCCGTGCGCTGATAATAAATGGAATAATCGCTTTCCACGACAAGCTCGCCCTGCTCGCCTTCGTAGCTGTAGCGCGCCAGTACGATTAAATCCTTCAGCCCATCCCCGTCGATATCCCGGCAGTTGATTCCTTTGAGAGCATACAGATTGTCATAATCGCCCATCGGACTGAAGCCGGAAATAATATTTCCCTGCTCGTTCACAAGATAAATCATGAAAACGTCGTAATTGGAAATGCGGTAAGTCCCCGGCACCACCAGCAGCCGCCCCAGCTTCCCGAAGGTGCGGGAATAACATTGTTCCGTAAGGATTTTCAACCCGTGGGCAAGCAATTCGTCCAATGTCACCGCCGTATACAGGTTCTCCGTCGAGCGCCCGTCCCGGACAAAAGCGGTGATAAACTCCGCGCTTTTATTCATGCCAAACCGGTTAATCTTATCGGTAATCCGATAATCCCGATAAAATCCCAACTGTAATTTATTCTGGAATAACACGTCGCCCACTTTATATGTTTTTTCTATGCCGGCGTCCGTTTCCTCCTCACAGGAAACAATCAGAATGATATCCATACGCCCATCTTTATCCAAATCCCGGAAGGACACCGCGGCGATCTCGCAGTCCGGTTGTTTCATCTCGCCCAGCACACGGCTGTTTGCCGCAAGCTGTTCCGTGCGATAGATAACCTTACCGTTTTCATCCGCAAAAAACAACGCCAGCCGGTGATACTGCCTATCAAAAGCCGGAATCAGCGATACTTCCGTATAGCCTTCCATCTCGATTGGAAAAATCTGCTCTTCCACAATCTCAAAACCGTTTCTCGCGATATCTGACCGGTACTCTGCCGCATCAAGACGCTCCTGGTATTCCCGATACGCTGCCAGCACATTTTCCCCTTCCGGCTCCGTTGCCTCTGTGGCATAGGCTGTCGGCGCTTCCGTTTCCGCAGCATGGACTATTGGCATTTTTGCCTCTGCAGCATACACTGCGAAATAAAGACCGCATAGCGCCATCAGCAGGGATATTATTATAACAGTTGTTATGTATTTTAAAGATTTTAAGGATTTCACTTGCCGCCTCCAAATCTCTGTCTTCTTTTGCCCGCTTTGCCTTGTCCTATAAAAGTGATAGAAAGGGGGCGCAGCCATCGCCGTTTCCTGGCGGCAGCTTCGCCCTTATGTATGTCTGTCATTTATCCATTTCTTTGTTGAAAAAAGTCGTCGATACCTTTTTTCACCTCTTCCGGCTGCAGCATCTTGGAAAAATAACCCGCCGGTTTTAAGGCGATTACTTTTTTAACGCTTTCCTTATCCACCCTGCTTGTCAGGAAAATAACCGGAATATCCGCAAATTCTTTTTCCGCACGAATCATTTCCAGCACCTGGCTGCCATCGCAGATTGGCATCTCGTAATCTAACAGTACCAAATCCGGTCTATCCAGTGTAATGCAGCGGATTGCCGCCGTCCCGGAAGAGGCCAGCGATATGTCATAACTTCCGCCTAGCAGCTCTTTCATCGCCTGCTGCACGAACTGGGAATCGTCCACTACAAGGATTTTGTTCTTCTTATCCGCCTCTTCCTTATTGTGATCCAGATATTCCTGGATTTCATCCATAGCGTTTTCCGCTTCGATAGTCGTCCCGATTTTGGATTCCCCTATAACCAGATGAGGCGCAATCACACAATAGGCAAAATATCCTTCCCCGGTATCGAACAATACGCTGTACTGGGGATGATGTTCCTCGAACACCGCCTGAAACTGATCGTAATTTAAAAGTGTCTCTTCTTTTATCTCATCTTCGTCCGCCGCCGGAAAATGCTCTTTGATACTTTGCACAAACTGACGCGCCGCGTATCTGACCACATTGATGACCAGGACGCTTAATTCATCCGCCTTGGCGTCTATGATGCTTCCAAGCGTGTTGATAATCAGTTTTTCCTCAAAAACCAGCATCGTTTCCCATCGCTCTTCGCTATTGCCGCCATAAGATAACCGGTAATAAATTCCATGGCCGAATTTTTCCCCGCCGTAACTCTCGCTGATAATCTTTGGTTCCAATTGCAACAGCTCATAGACTGTCTTCGCGATAGTTTTCGTCATGACCGCCTGTTCATTCTCCGGCAGAAGCCCCGACCATTTGCTGATGCCCTTGCCTGTAATCGCGTGGTCTTCCGTCAGCGTGTGCCCAATCAGCCAGCCGGCGCATACGCCGAGGAAATGACTGACCGCCTCTTCGGAATACGCCGTCTGTTCCAATTCTTTCTCCAGCGCGGGCAGCGTCTTTTTCCGGAAATCATCATGGATTCTTCTATGCGTCTCAAATCCCATATAACCGATGGACGCCATATACGTTTCTTCTTCCGAAAAATGCCTTATGGCATGTTCCTTAAAATATTTGATGCCTTCCTGAATCTTCCACTTGCTTTTCTCTTCTTTCTTTTCCGCCTCAAACAAGCGGTTTATAATTCCAAAAAGTTTTTTGTGTTCTTTGTCAATTATGTCAACTCCTATGTTAAATCGTTCCTGCCACACCAGCTGCTGCCCCATATATATTCCTCCTTTATCACCGCCAAATATGCTTCCTAAAATCATTTATCCTGCGGTATCATTTGACTAAGACAGGTCTGTTTCAGATGATTATATGACAAATATCTCCATATAGTATATCATATATCTTTTCTCTTTTCTAGTATATAGGCGCTTGCGAAACTAAGATTTTACAACCGTCCGTTATGCAGAATATACAATCCAACGCAGGCACGCTCCCGCTACAGTTCAAACGCAGCGGTACATAAGATGCCAAAGTACGGCATCTAAGTACCGGCGTTTTCACAGTACCTGCTTTTGGAATTGTATATTCTGTACAACTACACACTTCTATACTTTAGTTTCACAATCGCTTATTTCTAGTATAGCATGAAGGGGAATTTTGGGGGAAAATTTTTTCCCAATCTTATTCAAAAAACCCCACTCGTATCCATCACAATCTGGCTATCTCTTTCCACCGGATAACACCGCAGATAATTTTCCTCCAACGGTATCCACTTCTCTTCAAAAGCCGGAAAATGACTGCCTTCCCGCTCCCGCAGCCTTTTTCTCTGCTCCTCTTTCCCACAGGTCAGGAAAATCCGCAAATCATACGCTTCTTTCAAAACCGGATGTTGTGAATAGCTGCCTTCTACAACAATCAATGGACCCTCATCCAGCAAAATCGCCTCTCCCATCTCGTCCTTTCTACAGTTATAAGGACGATAAACTGCTTGCCCGTCCTCGGTAAGCGGTCTTAAAATCTCTCTGGCAAAACGCTCCAAATCCATGTTGCCGGCGGGGATATCCATCCAGTTTTCCTGTCGTTTACAGAATGGCAGATAAAAATCATCCATATGAATTACCTGACAGGAAAACAACGTTTCCAATAGCTTTGCGAGATAGCTTTTGCCGCTGCCGCAGCGTCCGTCAATCGCGACGATGACTTGTTTTCTTTCCCTAAGAAGCCTTTTGATTGTTAAAAAAATGTCAAAGTAATCTGCATAAGCTTTTTCTACAAGCCGGTAGTGGGGTTGATACGCCACATTATATGCCCTGCTATGATGCACCGGCGGACACTGCTGCCGCTTCCATTCCTCCAGCCATTCCCCCATGCCGGGGACAGGCATTTGCTCCAACTGCGCTATTTTTTCCGACAATCCTTCTCTGCTTCCATGATGCAGTCTCGCCGTCAGAATAAACAAATCCGCCAACAGGTCAATCTCGTCTGGCAGCCGGCAGACAGATAATGGGAAACGGCATAATCCCCCACCGATAGACTCCGGCATATGCGGCGTACTATCCGGTGGGAGATTATCCCATTCTTTTTTCAAAAAATCGATTGCCTGCTGCCTATCCGCAATCAGGTGCTCCGGTCCAAACTCGCTTTGATAAGCCAGCTTGCCCAAATCCTGCGGCTCCATACAGGGGTACTTCCCGATATGCTCCGCTATTACTGCTGTAAAATCACTTTTCATATGTCTGCTCCACTGCGCACCCTACCCGCTGCCTGTCATTCATCTGTCATACTTTCATTTTCTACTATCTGGCATTCTTCGCACATTCATCCATCACACTCTCGTTTCTGTCATCGGGCATCTTTCTTTCATTCATCCGCCATACTTTTACTTTCTTATTCCGCCGCGCTTTCCGCCTTCTTATCCTCTTTTTCCGTAATATCCACTTCAAATTTCAGCAGCATCGTTATCAGAAACGCTACCGCAAAACTTACCAGACAGCTCACCAGATAAAGCGCGAATCCGTCCCCGTAGAAGACCGGAAACGACGCAATGCTTGGAAATGCGAAGGATATTGCCTGTACCCCGGAAAGCCCGGCGAGCGCACCGCCGATACCGCCGCCGATACAGACCGCTGCCATCGGCTTTTTCCGTGGAAGGTTCACGCCGAACATCGCCGGCTCCGTAACGCCGAACATGGCGGAAAGCGCCGCCGAAGCGCAGATGGACTGAAAAGCTTTATCTTTACTTTTCAGCATGACCGCCAAAGCTGCGCCCGCCTGTGCAAATACCGCGGGACCTATCAGCGCCAGCACGGTATCGCGCCCGTTTACCGTAATGTTGTTCATACTAATCAGAATGAAACTCCAGTGAAAGCCGAAAATGACCATCGGCTGCATCACTGTTCCCAGAAGCAGCCCTGCAATCACCGGCGAAAGCCCGTATAAAAATTCATACCCCGCCGCCAGAACATCGCCGATAGCCGCGCCGAAAGGTCCGAATAGAAACAAAGTCACAAGCCCGACGATGACAATGGAAAAAAGCGGTGTCAGAAACCCTTTTACCATACCAGGCAAGGCCTTATCCAGAAAATGCTCCACGAAATGTAAAAGCCCCGCCGCAAGAATCATCGGTATCACGCTGGAATGGTAGGTTACGCCTTTCATCGGCAACCCTAGAAAATGCACCGACGTGCCGCCTTCTAAAACAGTAGTCAGCGAAGGATACAGCAATACGCCCGCAATGACAACCGCCGTAAATGGGTTGGCGCCAAATTTTTGTGCTGCTGTAAACGCCAGCAAGATTGGAAGAAAATAAAACAGGCTGTCCGCCATTGCGTTTAATACAAGATAGGTTCCGCTTTCCGTGGACAGTACTGCTGTTGTCGTCAGAATCGCCAGTATGCCTTTTAGAATGCCGGCTGCACTCAGCAGATTCACGATGGGCAGAAAAATGCCCGATATTGCGTCAATAATGGTATTGATTGCCGATTTTTTCTGGGGTTGGTCTGCCATGATAACTCCTTTCTTCGAGCATCCATTATAACTTCAGCTCCACCTGAATCCCTTTATCCATTTTTTCCAGCGACTCCTTAAAGTCCGCGCCGTCCGCCGGATTCCCTATAATGCTCCCATAATGGGTGGGAATAACCGCCGCCGGCTTTAGCTCCGCGATATAGTCCGCCGCCTGTTTTTTATCCATCGTAAAATGTCCGCCAATGGGAATCAGGGCGACGTCGCAGTGCACTTTCTTGATATCTTCATTAACGTCCGTATCGCCGGCTATATAATAACGGATGTTATCCATTGTCACGATATACCCCTGCCACTTCTTGGCTTTCGGGTGAAAAGGCTTCATTTTATTATAGGCGGGAACGGTTTCTATCACAACATCCCCCGCCTCATGTACCTCGCCCGGCTGATAAAACAGGCACCTGGCCGGCGCAATCCCCGCCTCGGAAAGAACCTTCTTTTTCATGGACTCCGGCGCCACAAGCAAGGTCGTTTCTTTTTTTACTTTTGCAATGGAATCCGGTTCAAAATGGTCATAATGTTCATGCGTAATCAGAATCAGATCTGCATCTTGCACTTTGGTTTCCACCTGGAACGGATCGAAATATAAAATTTTACTTCCTGCTATTCTGATGCTGCTCTGGGTGTTGATGGTGATGTTTGATAAGGTCATTTGAGGGGGCTCCTTTCTGGGTGAAATGGCTATAAATTTATATAGGATATTGTAGCATAGAATCTTTCATTTTGGAATGCAAACAGCACTTTATTCTATCGGCGGTTCCAAATCTTCATCTGTACATTGGCGGATAATTCGTTACAAAAGATATATTCCGATTTACGGCGTTTTACTTTTCCGGTAGTCCTTTTTTATCATAGCTTCCTGCAATAATGTGCTTTGGACGCTTCTTAAAATCAATGGTTAAGACATAATCCTTACTTTCATTTGGCGTCTCTATGACATCATCGGGATTACCCTCAATATGTGAGAACAAATTCCCGGCATCAAAATTTTCAAACAGGTCTTCGATGCCGTCATAATCAAAGTCATCAAATAGTAATGTGCTGCTCCGCTTCTTCATCTGGAGCAATCGGAACCTAGGCAGGTATCTGTTTTTTATCCGCCATTGCGATACTCCTCTCAGCTTGTTTCAATGATATTATCTATATCAATAACATAAATCAGAACATGCGATAATAATTTCCTGACTTCTACGCCAAATAGCGCAGCAACCTCTTTCAATTTATCATCTATCATATCCATATTTCTCATTTCAAAATTTTCCGCTTCACTTTCCCTCAACAAAAAGGATAATTTCAATCCATCCGGCTTGCCTCCAACCTTGCTTACCAATGCCTGAGATGCATAATTATCTGCTTCCGTACAATATGTAAATTTTCTAACTCCATATTCTCTTGCTATCATAAATATTAAATGATGCAATGCTGCATATCCTATTCCACATCCTCTAAATTCTTTGAGCAATTCTATTTCAATCTCCGGTTTATCATCTTTCATATTTTTAATGGCACAATATCCACAAAAATCTCTATTCTTTGTGTTTATAATTGCATAGGGAAGCCGACCTTCAGCAAACATATTTTTCCAAGATTTATCACAGAAATCTTTTTCATCAAACATGTATTTAAAGGGCGATACCTCTTTTTGAAGTTTGATATAATTTTCACAATCATGCGCTTTTGACATCGGTCTTATCGTTATATCTTTTCGCAGTAAATTAGGCTTGTTTCTCAGCCCTTCTTTATATGCGTCTAAATCATGCTGCAGATACTCTGGTAGACCGTATTCATAGGCACATTCTCTTTCTATCATCATCCTTTCCTCCACGCTTTTTATTATATCAGTATGCCGGTTCCTCTGCAACGGCGCCGTTAAAACACAGTCCGTCAATCGCAATCCTTTACCGCTTGCAATTCTTCATTTCTCTTTTTAATAACAGTTATTGCATGTTGAATATAGCCTTCATATTCATCTTTATCCATATTTATCAGACCTGACACTGTGATATCCTTATATGACCCATCAATTATCATTTCACTGCCAATCATAAAACTCTTCGGACAATCCCGGTAATAAGACAATGCATGAGGCTTTATTTTTTCATCATTAAAATAAATATCCGGGCAGTCATAACAGCCGAATTGACCTCTATGTACATTTGCCCCCGGCCAGACGGGTATTACATTTCCGATTGTTTCGTATAATTCGATAAACTCTTCTAACTTAGAATAGCCATTAAGGCAGTCACATTTATCAACATAATTTAAAAGAAACTTCTTATTATAGGCTAATTCTCTCGTAGATGCTCCATTTGCAGGTCTAAATGTCTGCCCGCACACTTCAACCAGTTCTGGATAGAACGCTTTTATTCCTAACAGATACATACTTTTAAAGGAGTAGAGTACATCCGTATAACACCATTTGATATGCTGACCTTTCCTATCTGTTATTTCCCTGCCCCAAAGCTCACTTGTCTTTTCTTCATTGATTTTTTCTACACTTATCGTTCTATTAAGCATCTCTCTTATCCGCATATCATTTCCGCCTCCCGCTCAACTGTCTTTTTCCAATCTGTCAAGCATCTCCCCAAAATCTGACTCGATATCGTTAAGCCTGTTATACCATACGCTTCCCAATATGCCGGGGATATTGTAATTCAAGGAAGAACATACGATAACCGGTATGCCTGTTTTTTCTTTTTCCATTCTTTCTATTAGTTTGAATCCTGCCTCGTCATCGATAGCCCCTCCTGCTTCCAACGGATATTGCATATCCGTTATAATCAGATCTATCTTATTCTCACTGTGATATATTTGTTCCCACAGTTTTTCCTGATTTCTCACTATCATGATATTTCTTATACCATTAAATTCCAAGGCTTTTCGTATATCAGCCGCCTTAATAGCATCATCATCCACAATAACCGCTTTTATTTTTGATAAATCCATCAAAATCATCCTCCATCATAAAAATTTATGAAGTTCCTCCGGCTTCACCTGTCGGATTTCCTGGTTGGGTCTAAATTGCCATATTTCCACGTTATGTGAAGCATAATTTTTATCATGCGTTTTCTTCTCTGCCAATTCCGCAGAAGCCTTTTCATACGCCTTTTTCAACATCTCATTATCATGATAGATACCAAGCCACTCGTCTCCATCGTGGCAAAACGGCACAGCAAATAAAAGCAGATAATGACAGATGTTTTCCGTAATTTCAATTTTCTTCTCAATGTCATTCATAAAAACGCTCCCCCCCTTCCAGGCAGATACAGGCTAGTTTCCCGCCGGCAAATCCACACCCGCAGTCCATCAGATAAACATTTTCTTTTTCATTCATCCAAATAGAATGCTTATCCTCATCTAAAAATCTTCCGCCTTTTTTCCATATTATATTATCGGTGACAGTGTGTCCGCACAACGAAACATAACCGTCTATGCCGGAGAGAAAAAATGTTTCCAGTTCCGGACTGCCCATCATATAATAATTATCCGCCTCCCTAATAGATGGATATGACGTCATGGCGTGTGCGAAAAGAAACTTTTTTCCATCTATATTAATCTCCTTTTGGAGCGGCAGACCACATATCAAATCGGCAAGTTCTAACATATCTGTTTCTGTCATTCTCTGTTTCATCAAGTCAAAAGAATTATAGAAATAGGGAGGCATTTTTTCCCTTTTTCTTTCCGGCAAAGAGAAATACTTTTTGATATAATACGCAAGCCAGTGGTCGTGATTGCCCCTTATCCAAATGCAGTCTCCCTGCAAGCCTGACAGCATAAAGTAAACATCCACCGGATTTGCATCCTCTCCGCCTCTGTCAAAAATATCACCAAGCACGATAACCTTGTCGCTGTCTGTCGGTTGAATCTGTTCCAGAATACTATTTAATTTTTTTGCTTCATTATGGATATCCCCAATCACATAATGCACTTTTTCTGCCGTCCTTTCCTTCATAATATTTCTCATGGTAACGTTCCCTAGCAGATTTTATCCTTTTACAAGAAAATTCCTGTCTATTTTCTCTAAGAAACTTTCCTGTAAGATAATTTCAGGATTCATGATAAGGATAGAATCACAATCCCATCCCGCCATCCTGATATCCATTTCCTCACCGACATTCTCATTTCGATGAGCAGCGCTGTAGGCATATTCTATCGCATCGATTCCCTGCCGCAGACACTCCTCAAAATCAATAAACTCTCTCTCTTTTCCAACAGCATCCGCTATCATTGTCTTGGGAAGCGCATTATAGTCATCCGCCGTCTCAATTCTAAAAACATTGGCATGAATATCGATACAAAAATAAAACTGTCTATAAAGTCCGTGCTTAGGCTGGTATCCAACCGCATTGCAAAACGCTTCCCAGCCAAAGAAACTCTGTCTGCCATCAGAGCGCGCGGGACTTGCCCAAAATCCGCCGGTCGGTTTCGCTAAAATAGGAATATTTTTTACCGCCTGAAATTTTTCCCTATCAAAATCATCTGCATTGCATCCATAGTGGACATACTCATCAGACATTTCCCACACTCTTTTGGCGGAAATAAAAATATCGTTTTTTATCACAATTCCTCTTGGATTCACTTCCGCCTGTTCAAACTCTGTCTCAGAACAGAACGGTTTCCCCATCTCCTCCATCCGGCGCGCCTCTTGTCTGAAACTTCCCGTGCGAACCACATGGTTGCTAAATTCCGCCTCAAAACGATAGTCCGCATATTTTTTTACAATGGACAGTCTTAACGGTTCTTTCAGCGTCCTATCCTCCTGCGTCCGGATATGGATATGATATGCGGGATTCAGCCTGCGTCCGCCCCCAATCTCATCCTTGAGCACGATTGCCCAGTTTACTTCCTTCGGACGGTTCAAATAGATAGAAGTATCTATAAATATTGTTTCATCATCCCATCCGTAAAGGTCTGCCAGCGTAAACGCTACCCGTTCTTCCATCTCTTGGCATTCTGCTACAAATTCCAGTTCCTCAACATTGATTATCCCGTCCATCGGCATCCTCCTGCTTATGTTCACTTACTTTCTGCTTTCCATTTTTCTATTTCTTCTTTATAGAGCCTGTATTGCTTTGCTGTAAGCATTTCCAGGCGAATCTGGGATAATTTCCTCACTTGATATTCATTCAGTCCGAATTGTTTCATTAACATTTCTTTCATTTCTTTTTCATCTTCGCACTGTTTTATCAAAGCCACAATTTCTCCGCTGTGCTCATATACCCAGACCAAATCTTTGTATAACTGTAAGCTCGTGTCACTATACTGCAGGTTTACGTCCTCTTCATATTTTGTTCTTAATGTTGGAACCACGCCGTGCATTTTTCTGTAATCATCCCTTGAAAATTCGTTTGTGTATACATCTGTTCTCACGCCTATCTGTTCATACTGCGCAAGCTCGTTGACCGCCATTGCATAGGCTTTCGACAGCGCAGCGTAAACCGACTGAAAATCATCACAATACACATTGATACGCTGTACATCCGCCGGATAGTCTTCCGGTACAAACCTGCCAAACCGCTCTATGAAAATACTTACCTGGTTACATCTCATAATTGTGCTTCTCCCTTTTTATAAATATTATAAAGTAGGGCGGTTTTTTCCACCCTCACACTCCATACTTCATATGAAGCGCCTTTATTTTTTCTATCACGGCGTATCTTACCTCTTCTGGCGCAATCACCTCCACCCTGTCGCTGTACTGGAGCGCCCAGTGCGTCATGGCAAACGGCGAACACTCTACTTTTATGATATCATCATAAGGCGGCTCTTTTTCAGTTTCCACATACCGGAACTTATCGCCGAACCAATCATGTAAAAAAGTATAGTCCGCCCGAATACGCCTCGTCGGGTCATCCTCCTGCTTGGGACTTTCTATTTTTAACGTTATCCATATCGGTTTGTCATAAGACATATTTAAATGTTTCAGTTGAAAATCTTCTGTCCATTTGCCTGGCAGATTCTCCACATCTTTCTTTGGTATTCTTGGCAAGCCTTTACATCCTGCTTTCTCATTTTCCCCGGGGATTTCGATATCCGTCATTAAATCGACTCTCCAAATGGACATATTTCTTACTGTTTCCCCTTTTATCACCACTTCCTTACATGCCAGCAAATAATATCTGCCGCCGCTTGCGACAATGTAATAAGGACTCACCGTATCTTTCCTGTCCCTGACCGGTTCCAGTTTCTTTTGATATGTATAGCCGTTAAATCTGAAAGCGACCTGTACATTGTTATCGATTGCCTTTTGAATCGTCAACAGATTGATTCTCAACTGTTCCCTGTCCGCCAGTTCCGGTTCCATCACTTTACAAATCCGCTTTGCGCCCTTTTTATAAAATTTGGTCGTCAGATTTTGCTCTACTTTTTCTATCAGGTTTTCAGCGGATTTTGTATCCAATGTTTTCGTGGATAAAATGCCCTCTATGATGCCGTTAATTTCATCATAGGAAAAAGTTCTATTATAATACAAGCCGTCAATATGCATGGTCTGGTCTGTAAACTCATCATACTCATCATCACTGTCAAAATCCGTATCCTCGTCATCATCCTGCGCATCATCTCCATAATATTTTTTAAAGTCATGAAAATAAATTTTCCAGTCATCCTCTTTCTTATAGCCAAATTCATCGCTATTCATGGCGCGCGCCATATCTTTTATCAGCCTGTTAAACGTTTCTTTATCGCCTATGAACTCAGCCACTTCAGGCGCTTTTCTCATTTCAGCCTGTGTTGTGGGATGCTCTTTATCCGTATTATTTTTTAAATACTCCCAGATTTTAAACATACGCTCAAATCTTGCAGACCTGCTTAATTTTCGTTTTCCCATATTTTCCCCCACTTACAAATCATTCATTTTCTTTCTTATCTGTTTCTATACTGCAATGCTTCTTCTTACCATAAAAGTTTCTCAACGCTGTCCGCTAAATGTTCATCACATCTTCTATCTGTGCCAGCGCTTCTTCGTCACCTCTCATCGCGCGGCTCCCAAATTCGCGTATTCTCCCATCCATACGCAGCATTTTATCCATTTGGGCAGCGCGTGAAAGCTCTTCTTCGGTAAAATATTTCCTTCTTTCCTGCAAAATACCGATATAACAATCAAGCATCTGCTCCATAGCCTCTATGCCCTTCGGCGGCAATGATTTTTTGATGTCTCCGGCGCCGCTTAAATCTTTGATATTTTCCGGTGTAATGTCTCCGTCAAAGAATACCTGAAAATGTTCTCTTTCAATCCATTCCAGATGTTCTTTCGGACTGCTCCAATAATGTGCAAACTCTCCATTTGGAAAAGACGCCAATAAAAAGGCGGGGATATAATCCCAATAAGGACCTCTTCCCCTCAACATATTTAACTGTCTGTCCGGGAGTATAAAGATGTTTTCCCTTCCCATGCCAAGCTCAAACAACGTGCTGATTTTAGCCGTAATCGACATATGTTTTGGCAGAAGCTTCTCTAAGTTGTTTCCTTTATTCAGGTCTCTCAAAAAATCGTATTTTCCAGATAGATTGCCAACTTCCCGTATCGTTTTTGCGTCATTGATTCTGGCAATCGTATGCCGCAGCGGCAGCCAAAGACTGAACATGGTATCCGCTTTCAAGTCACCTCCTGCCAAAACGCAGTCCCTGTCATGCCATCTGCGGTATTCATCATGCGCTTTCACATTGTCATAATATATTCCGCCAGGTTTGTAAGTATCGTATCTAATCCATTCTTCTATTTTTCTTCTGATTGGTTCATAAATTTTATCCTGATTCATAAAAATAACCATGCTCCTTTCTTAGTCTGCGAATTTGTGCCCTCAAGCACAAATTTGCGTGTGAAAAATTTATTTTTCACACTAACCTCCTCATCCGTCCGTTCTTCAAACTGCCTTGCAGCGAATAATATTTCTTTTTCCTCTCATCATAAACCAATATTGGTATACTGCCGCTTCTTTCCACGCCGCCGTCAATAAAATAGTGATTCCCGCCATCATAAAATACATCATGGAAATCTTTGTCGCCTGCAATGGATGCTGTCGCCGTATGCCCCGCTATCACATCCATATAAAATTCACCAAATGTCGGGGGATATTTGCCTACAAAATAATAATCGGGGGTTCCCACTTCCCACCAATCCCCCGCTTCTTCATCAACGCCCGCATGAACAAAAATCTGTGTGTCTGTAGCATAATAATAGGGAAGCTTCTTCATCCATCGCAGCAATTCCTTATGATTATCCCTGATACACTGACGGATAAAATCATAAACTTTCCCCGCCTTCTCTTTTACGGCAAGATTTTTTACCTCCGCCATTTGTTCTCCTGTCAAAAAAGTTTTGCTAGTATTCAGATTTTCGTCTTCCCCCAGCCAGTCCTCATTTTTCTTTTCAAGAAATTCTATAAACCATTCTTCATGATTGCCTCTTAAAACAATTATATTGTCGGAGCCGCATTCCTGCTGCATGTCATAGACCGTTTTCAATACCGTATAGCTTTCCGCTCCTCTGTCAATATAATCGCCCAACAGTATCAATTTATCCTTACCGGCTTTTACCGACTCCAAGTCATTCAAATCATGAAGTCTCTTTATAAACGCATTCCGACATCCGTGGATATCACTCATTGCAAATAACATACATATTCCCCCAGGCTGCTTATTTACCGGCAATCTGAATTTTGTATAAATGCTTTCGTTAATAAAATCTTTTCGATGATGCCAGTCCTTATAAATACTCTTTGAATGCTCTTTCAAACAATAATTTCAGCGTACTTTGCAGCTCCTCTTGAAAAAACCTATCTTTTGACCAATTTAGGTTTTCCCGCTCACTTTGTTCTTTCATTTTTTCAAAATACGCATTTCGTTCTGCAACCAACTCCGGACCGGGAAATTCGCAGGGGATATAAAATCCCATTTCCTTATAGGTTTCCGGATATTGTTCCATCAGGTCAAAAACACCATCAAAGTAAGTCAAATGAGGATTGAGCGTCTGCCAGTAAAACACCGCCCCCACCGCTCCACGCTGTTCGATATGCCGCTCCAAAAATTGTGCTGAATCATTAATAATTTGATGCAGCTTGTCAAAAACTTCCCCTACTTCCGGGACAATTCCCATCACCGCTAAGCCCGGGTCAAGAGTCATTAATTTCGGCTTTAATTTCTTCAATTCCACAATTTCCTGCTCGTCCATATACAGGGAAAAATTTTGTTCAATGCTTCTAATCTCTTCAATTTTTCTGCTTATAAAATCATGTGGTTCTTCTTCTGCCGCTCCTTCCGGCACTACACAAAAACCGTTCGTTTCTTCACACAAAGAGAATAACTCCCACAGTTTTGTGTACACATCGTTGAGCCATTGTTTGATTTCTTCTTTTTTCACTTTCATATACATATCTCCTTCATTCCGGTGCAAAATATTGTAGAAATATAATCTTTATTCATTCTTCGCCCATTTC
Source organism: Muribaculaceae bacterium (assembly GCA_023663465.1). GTDB lineage: Bacteria > Bacillota > Clostridia > Lachnospirales > Lachnospiraceae > UBA3282. The sequence goes on from JAMPHJ010000039.1 coordinate 22,591, forward strand.
ACTTACTGTTATCTAATATAACAATTGGATAGCCGGTTTTTTCCACCTTGATGTAAAATTTTAATTAATTTTTTTCAATGGATGGCACTTTGTCCTGTCAAGATTGCAGCAAATTGACTCGTTCGCGGTAATTTATCAACGGCTGTTTTACCCTCAAAAATGCTATTTTTTCAAGTTCATTCTGAGGGAATAAGTCCGAAATTCCCATCGCCTCAACCCTCCGGCTGCCGGAAGCGATACTTGCCTTTCCCGTGTCCGGTCACCGGTTCAATGATTCCGTGCTCCGTCATTTCCTTTATAAGGTCAGAGGCTCTGGATGCTTTCATGTCAATCACCCTCATTACATCCGACCGCCCAAAGATTGTCTGTCCTGGAAACGCCTCACGCAGCTTCAAAATGTGACCTGCTGTTTTTGGCTGGAAAACATTTTCAATGTCCACTTTTAGAGTGTCAATGTCTGGTTTTTTTGTTTCAATGTCCGGTTTTTCTATCTCTTTGAAGGCGCCGCTGATGTGCAATGTCCGGTTATGGAGCGGATGATTTTCGTTCAAAATCAGATTACGAAGGAACACCTCAAGAAACTCCGTTGTCTCATATATACCATTTTTCAGGTCATTGTAATTTGCCCTGACCAGCGAATTGCGAAAATACCACGCGTTCTCGGCAAAAATGTCGTTCGTTACATCAAAGCCCAATGTGCGCAGATACTTAATGAAGAACACCGCCGTCGTTCGGGTGTTGCCCTCACCGAACACATGGATTTGCCACAGCCTGGATACGAATACCGCAAGGTGGTGGATGATCTCATCCATCGAGAGATTCTTATAGGAAAACTTCTTTTCCTCGGAGAAATCATAGTCCAGCGTCGCACGCAGCTCCGTGGCGCTGCCATAGAGCACGGTCGCTCCATTCAGTACCCATTCTTTCTTCGTGATGTTGTAATCACGGATACACCCGGCTTGAGAATAAATGCCGGTAAACAACTTCCTGTGAATGGATAGATACTCATTGGGCGTAAAGCTGAAAGCACGCTCGGAAAGTAGTGCAGCAATCCGTGCAGAAACCTTGTCCGCCTCCTCAGTGCGGTCTGATGCATCGTGGATGGGATTCTCTTCATAGTAGGTCTGCAATAGTACGTTTGCCTCTTCCAAGGAAATCTCACCCTCAATATTCCGGATGGCAGTATGCACCAGATATTCTGATGTTTTCAGACCGTCAACCGCCTGCAGTCCAATGGCCGTATGCCACGCATAGCTTTTGTCCCGCTTTGCCGGTTCGGCTTCTTTGATATATTCCTTAAATGGGTCTTTATTCACTCCATATCACCTCGTTGTTGTTTTTATTCTCATAACAAAGCTGTTATCGCCCGCTTCATTTTTAATTGTCGCGAATTCGATGCAATTAAAACTCCCCCTCTGACTCTTCAAATTCAAGAGTGTTACCTGTTTTCTTTTGTTTCGACAATTTCTCATATTTTATCTGATACTCTATCAGTTGCGGAATATATTCCGGCGGAGTGCGCCGCCCCGCCTCCCAGTCTTCTAATGTGCGGACAGGTATCCCCGTATGATGTGAAAATTCTTTCCTGTTCTCGCCCACTTCCTCACGAAGTTCCGTTATTCTTTTTGCTATATCCATATTCCCATCCCTCCACGCATTGCGATATGTGTATCCTATCACATTATCCACTTCTTTGCAATGCGTGTCCCGCATTTCTTTCCACTCTATCCCTCCTGCACTTTTGCTGTAAATTCCGGTGCATTTTTCATGCTGTCAGTGGACAAAATTTCCACAAATTTTTTCTGCGCAGAAACTTATAAAAATTTGCCTATAGAGGGCATATTCCCTTAACTCCCTATTTTGTGCAAAAATAATCATTTTACAATAAAAAAGGTGCACCGAATTAAAAATTTTTACTTCATTTCGATACACCTTGATATGTGTAATAGGTCTGCAATTATATTTCCTGTAATAAAATATCAATGACTCTTTTATTTGAGTTTCCCCATTTTTCTGAGGAATGATTTTGGCACTGTTACTGTCCATAAA
>JAMPHJ010000003.1 GCA_023663465.1 Muribaculaceae bacterium
CGCTGCGTTTTTCACGGAGCGAGAGCGTGCCTTTGCGGGATTTCTATCTGTCCTGTCCCTCAATACCTAAATGCTGACTGAAAATTGATTTCCGCACATTATCATTATAAACACTTTAAGACTCCGCCCAAGAACGGAGTCTCAAAATGTAAATATCTATATGCACATGCTTTGGATTATATAAATATCGCGTGTTATTGTTCCACTCTGTTGCCCAGTGTAACGCTTACGGTCTTACTCTGATAGCCGTCGTTGCCGACCGTCATGATTTCCACTTCCACGGTATCGCCTATTGCCGCATATTCCAGTAATCTCTGCAATTCATCCATCGAAGAGACGCTGTCGCCATCGAAAGCCGTAATGATATCGCCTTTCTTCAGACCTGCCGCCGCGGCTGCTGTACCGTCGTATACCTGCGCGATATACACGCCTTTCGGCATTCCATAAGCAGAGGATACTTCTGCAGTAACGCTGATACCGGATATACCAAGGAAACCTCTTTCATCTTCTGCGACTTTATTCTTTGTCTCTTTTAACATCAAATCTGCGATAATCGGGCTTGCTGCCGATATCGGAATCGCATATCCCATACCCTCAATGACGCTGCCACCGATTTTATTGGAATTAATACCGATAACCTTGCCTTCGATATTCAGCAGGGCTCCGCCGGAATTACCCGGATTAATCGCCGCGTCCGTCTGGATAAACGTGCCTGTACTGCCGTCTTCCAGCTCCATTTCCCTATCCAGTGCACTAATAACACCTGTTGTTACTGACTGCCCATAGCCAAGGGAATTGCCAATTGCAATCGCAGGTTCCCCGATTTTCAAGGTATCGGAATCGCCCAGTGTGGCGATAGAAATCTGATTTAATGTGGAAGAGGAAATATTGTCTAAAGGCACTGCAATGATAGCAAGATCCATATCTGCGTCCGTACCTTTGACAGACGCTTCCGCTTCGCTGCCTTCCACAAACTGGACGCTCAGCTTATCCGCATCTTCAATCACATGATAATTCGTGACAATCAGAAGCTCCGTATCGTTTTCTCCCACGATAATACCGGAACCGCTCGCTTCCGCCTCGTTGGTCATCGCCTGTCCGAAATAGGACAATGTCTGGGTATAGGTATTGCTGATAGATACTGCCGCCGGCATCACTTCGGAAACCACTTCCGATACATCGGATACGACTGTAGAAACCGTCTTCGTCTTCTTCACATCCGTCTCGTCCGTCCCATGCGCCACGGAATCCGAGGAAGCCGTCTTCGTCTTGCCGCTTCCGGCATCAGTGTCTGCAATGCTGCCCGCATCTTCATGAACTGCCGTATTCACTGTTTCCGAATCCTTATCCAGCATTCCAGTTGCCGCCTCTACGGCATAGAGCCCAATGCCTGCGCAGATACCGAAAAACAGTCCCAAAGAAACGCTCACTAGAACTTTCTTAAAATATCCGCTGCCGGTCTTTTCTTTTTTCTCTCTTTTATCCTTCTTTTTCTCTGCCTTCTCATATCCTGCGCTATAACTGTTCGGATAGGTGTTTCCGTATTGATAACTATTGTTATTTTGTCCATAATTGGTACTCTGCCAGGTTGTACCGTAACTGCTGCCGTTCTGGCTGTAGTAGCTATTGGAACGTACCGGCGTATTCTGTAAATCTCTGCCGGTATTCCCATTTATTCCTACACCAGCTGCAGCGGAAGTTCTTTCTGCGTCAGTGTTCATGCCTGTATTTGGCGTGTCCGTACCTGTACTATTTACACTATGATAAGTATCCTGCGGCGTCTGCTGGCTAAACCTTCCTACCGCTCCTGACTCCGCCGGATATTCGCCGTTTTCCTGTTTCTGTCCATACACATTTGGATTCTGATTTTCAAACATACTAAAGACTCCTTTCTTATCAGTTTCTTTCCTTCGCTGTGAATAAAGTTAGTATACTGATAAAATGTGTATAAACTGTGATAAAAATTTTTACTTTTTGTGTTTTTTATAGCAATAACGAAACTACTCGACCGTTACCGATTTCGCCAGATTCCTCGGCTTATCCACGTCGCAGCCTTTTCCTACCGCCACATAATAGCCAAAAAGCTGCAGCGGAATAATCGCAAGCGAATTGGCAAAATAGGGGTTGGTTTCCGGGATATAGATAACGTAGTCGGATACTTTCTCAATTTCTTTATTGGCTTCACAAGTGACCGCCAGCACGAACGCGCCCCTTGCTTTCACTTCCACCATATTGCTTATTGTCTTCGCATACAAATCCGGCTGGGTGGATACCGCCGCCACCAAGGTGCCGTCTTCAATCAGGGAAATCGTGCCGTGTTTTAACTCGCCGGCGGCGTAAGCCTCGGAATGAATGTAAGAGATTTCCTTCAACTTCAAAGAGCCTTCCAGCGATATCGCATAATCGATTCCGCGTCCGATGAAAAAGACGTCTTTCGCGCCGATATAGCGGTTGGCAAATTTCTGGATTTTCAGTTTGTTATTGAGCAATAACTCTATCTGATCCGGCAGACATTTCAAATCTTCCAACAGGGAAGCAAACTGTTTTTCTTTTATTTTTCCCCGCACTTTCCCAAGCTTCATTGCCAGAAGGTATAAAGCAATCAATTGGGCGCTGTATGCCTTGGTAGTCGCCACCGCGATTTCCGGTCCCGCCCAGGTGTACATGACATTGTCCGCTTCCCTGGCGATGGAGCTGCCTACCACATTGACGATGCCCAGCACTTTGAAACCTCTGTTTTTCGCTTCCCGGAGCGCCGCCAGCGTATCGGCGGTTTCCCCGGACTGGCTGATGACAATCACCATAGCGCCCTCTTCCAGAATCGGGTCGCGATAGCGGAACTCGGAAGCCAGATCCACTTCTACCGGAATCCTTGCAAGACCTTCCAGCACATATTTACCGGTCATCCCCGCATGATAGGCGGAACCGCAGGCTACGATATGAATTTTACTGACTGCCCTGAGCTCGTCATCCGTCATATTCAGCTCGTCAATCACAATATCGCCATTTTTGACCCGTGGAGTCAATGTGTCGGAAACCGTTTTGGGCTGTTCATACATTTCTTTCAGCATGAAATGTTCATAACCCGCTTTTTCTGCGGCGTTTTCGTCCCAATCGATGACGCTTGGCTCTTTTGCCAGCTCTTCTTCATCCACTGTATAAAAATGCATGTGGTCTGCTCGCAGCCTTACCACTTCTTGATTGTCTACATAGTATACTTTTCTCGTATATTTCAAAATCGCCGGCACATCAGAAGCGATAAAGCAGCCGTCCTGATTCTGTCCTACAATCAAGGGACTGTCTTTTCTTGCCGCAAAAATCTGTCCTGGGCAGTCAGCGAAGACGATTCCCAACGCGTAAGAGCCTTCTACCCTGTGCAGCACTTTAGAAACCGCTTCCAGCGGATTGCCTTTATAATAATAGTCCAGCATATGCGCCAGCACTTCCGTATCCGTATCCGAGGCAAACTGATAGCCCCTGTCTGTCATTTTCTTGCGAAGCTGCATATAATTCTCAATAATGCCGTTATGTACGACCGCAATCGTTTCCGCCGTATTAAAATGGGGATGGGCGTTGGTATCGTTGGGCGCACCGTGGGTTGCCCACCTTGTATGCCCGATACCGGAAAATCCGGGCATCGTTGCCCCATCGTGGGTCAGATTTTCCAGAATTTTCAACCGTCCCGCCGATTTCTGGATATGAATCTTTTCCCCGTCAAAAACCGCCATCCCCGCAGAGTCATACCCCCTGTACTCCAGTTTGGACAATCCTTCCAAAATAATCGGCGCCGCCTGTCTGGTTCCGATATATCCTACGATTCCACACATTTTTCTTACCTTTTCCCTTTCCTAAACTGCCCGGTTTGCAAGCTAACACGAAATTACAGCGCCTTCATGCTCTTTCTACGATTCATCTCTTCCTCCGACCTGCCATATCCTTTCGTCGGGTCTATCTTACTGCCTGCCGTAATCAGATAATCGCGCTCCCAGTATTCCTTGTTGGAAGAGAATTTTACTACAAGCCTCTTAGGCAGCTTCTTATAGTGTTTTCCTGCCAGATAGCCCATATATTTAAAACCACTGTTTACAATCACGCCGGGAATCTGTCTTTTCATCTTCTGCGCGCTCAAATGGGCAATCGTCATGCGGACAAGCTTGATTCCTTCCGATTCAGAAGCCACCTGGGCAAAAATTTCCGGGTGATCTGCCTGGGAAACGCCCAAGTCAAAATTTCTGCAAAACTGCTCCCGGTTGCCGTAATTGTGGGCATGATAGACTTTCGCGCCCGGCTGGTAAGCGACTGCATAACCGGCATTCACCGCATTCGCCGCATAAATCATATCCTCATTAAATATAGTATGTTTGATGAATCCGCCCAATGAATCAAAAATATTCCGTTTATATGCGGCACAGACATTGGAGCAGAAAAATGTCTTGACCCCCATCCGGGGAATGTCCTGTTTGGTTTTTAACATTTTTACATCAGGATAATTAAAATTTCTCGTAAACCGTTCGGCTTCCGTAACCGTATCGTCCGCCAGTTGTCTGCCGTAAGAAACCGCTGCCTGTTCCGGCTTTAAGCCCTCTAGCAGCTCTTCCACCATATATTCATCCGCGGGCACAGCGTCCTGCGTCATCATGATAAAAACTTCCGCGTCCGAATAGCCGACGCCTTTGTTTCTGGTGCGTCCGTGGTCATACTCCCGTTTGGACAGATGCTTCACTAAGATGTTCTTATATTTTTCGGAAAAAGAAGTCCCGTAAATCAGACGGTCAAAATATTTCTGCTCCGTATTCATAATGATAATCTTCTGAACCGGCACTGTCTGATGCTCCAGTTTCTCTATCAATTGTAAAAATTTCTTATCCGGCTTATAAGTCGGGATGATGACATCCACCTTTTTCACCCATTTATCCCCCTGAAAATAGCATGAAAGGACCAGAAAGACCGGTCCCCTTTGCTTTTCTTTCTATTTTTGTTTCTCTTTCTATTTCAAATAAGTATTTCTATCCGCTTCAATCTGTCTGCTGCATTCCTCTACCATCGTAGACGGTGTGTAATTGTAATCGTCAAATAAGAACTGATGCAGCCATTTGACATTTTCACTCAAATCCGTCGGGATAACGCAGGAACCTTTCGAGCCCATCGTCCCGGTCGTCCGGTTCTCTTCCCGTGGAAATCCCGCGGTTTCCGTAATGCTGTAGCTCGTGACGTCTTTTAACAATTCCAGAATTTCCGCCAAATCCAGCGACGTATAAACTTCACCAAATACATCGTTCGCTGCCTGTGACAACGCTGTGGGCGAAGCTTTTTTCGCCTGGTCTGCGATGGCGCTAAGTACGGTTCTCTGACGCTCTGCACGTCTGAAATCATCACCGCCGCCATAACGCACACGGCAGTAACCTGTTGCCTGAAGTCCATCCAGAAGCTGATTCCCCGCCGATGTTACCGGATTATAAGAACGTTTCAAATCTTCCGCCATACACAACTGGTAGTTGTTCAGATGCAGAATTTCCCCTTCCGTTACATCAATATAAACGCCTCCCAGTGCATCAATCGTATCGGAAAGTCCGGCGAAACCTACTGTCACAAAATCCGTGATATTCATATCCAGATTTTTATTCAGCATATTGATTGCCATTTCCGGTCCGCCCTTGGCATAGGCTGCATTACATTTATTGTAGGTATCGTTACTCAGATTCAGATAAGTATCGCGGTATACGGACACTAACTTGCATTCCCCGGTATCCTGATTGATGGAAGCAATCATGATACTATCGCTTCTCGTATTCTTCGACAATGCGCCGGTCGTAGAATCCACACCGAAGAGCGCAATATTGCGATACCCTTTCATCGTCGTCTCTTCCGCCTCTTTGACGGTATCGTTGATAACGATTTTTTCCTCATTGACCTCTACATGCCCCGCTTTTTCCCCTTTCAGGACTGCCCATAAAACAACTACCATCAGCAGCAGCACAAAAATTTCCAAAATAAAGAGGATGATACGCATTCTCTTCTTTTTCGCCTGCTCTTTCTTACTCATCTTCTTGCCGGATGGCTTCTTTTTCCCTGTAGACTTGCCGCCAGAAGACGTCCCTTTTGAAGATTTTCTGGCGGGTCTTCTTTCTTCTTCATCATATGCATCTCTATTATTCTTTGTCATATCCCGTACTCCCTTGATTTCTGTTTTGAACTCTGCCATAACTAAATAAGGCAATTACCCTTTAAAATTATACTACATCTTGTAATAATTGCAACCTTATTGCGGCATATTTCGCAACTCTTTTTTCATTCTTTATCAAATTTTAAGATTTTACGCGGAAAATGAAACAAGAAAATTGCTCTTTTCACCATCTTTAGTAGTATGACTTTAATAAGCGTTTTTATTTATAAAACCTTTAAATATCGTCAAAAACATAATCTTAATATCAAAGGACAGGGTCCAGTTTTCAATATAAAAAATATCATGCTCAATCCGGCGTTTAATCGAAGTATCGCCCCGGTATCCGTTAATCTGCGCCCAGCCGGTCAGCCCCGGTCTTACCTGGTGTTTGACCATATATCTTGGGATTTCTTCTTTAAATTTCTCTACAAACTGCGGTCTTTCGGGTCTGGGTCCAACCACGCTCATATCCCCTTTTAAAATATTAAAAAGCTGGGGAAGCTCGTCCATGCTTGTTTTGCGCAACAGCTTACCCACCCTGGTCACGCGGGGGTCGTCCTTCACGGTCCAGCCTTTTTTCTCCGTTCCCGGCTTCTGCACTTCCATCGTGCGGAATTTATACATTTCAAAAGGCTTATTATGCAGACCGATGCGTTCCTGCTTGAAAATGACGGGACCTTTGCTGCTGCATTTAATCGCAATGGCGGATAGAATCATAATCGGGGAAAAAGCCACCAGCCCCACCAGCGAGACGACGATATCCACGGCGCGTTTCGTCACCCAGTTCAGTGTATTGGTCAAGGGCACATAGCGGATATTGACGACGGCAAGCCCCATCAAATCCTCGGTATAGGGCCTGCTTGGGAACAGACTGTTATAATCGGGAATAAACTTCGTATGCACGCCCGATTTTTCACACATATCGACAATATATTCCAGCCGGTCATAATCATTCAAAGACAGGGTAATCGCAATCTCATCCAGCTTATTTTCGGGCAGGATATAAAGCAGGTTGCCGATGGAACCCACGACTTTTACGCCTTTATACACCGTCCCCCTAGGCACGGAATCGTCTAAAATGCCGCGTACCACATAACCCCACTGGGGATTGGCGTTGATTCTTGTAATATATTCCTCCGCCGCCCTCGAATAACCGACTAACAGGATATATTTCAGATTATAACCTTTGCGCCGGAAATATTGGAGCAGGGTACGAATCAGCGAACGGCTTATCGTCGTAAAAAGAATGTTGATGATGTAGAATAATCCCATCATGGTACGGGAAAAGTCGTTCTGTTTTATAATGTACCAGCCCGCCATCAACAGGATGATACCTACGGTATTTGCCTGAAAAATATTGAAAATCTCATATTTATGGACGGTTGCTCGTTTCGGAGTATACAGGTTGAAATAATAATATAGAATCACATAGCCCGGAACGATAAAATAGAGCAGCTCAAAATACGTCTGCATGGTCAGAACCCCTACATTCGGGGGAATATCGGTAAAAGGGCTGTCGAATTTCAAATACCACGCAAGCACATAAGAAATAGCCACGACAACCGCGTCTATTAAAACATGCAATCTATTAAAATATTTCTGGTTATCTTTTATCATAGACTATGCCTCGCTATCCGGCGCTTCTGTGCTGACCGGTTCACTGCCTGCTATTGTTTACGATTCTGCCCGATACCTTATTGATTGTAATAGTACAATAGGATGGAATTAATTGTCAAGACAAGTGTTATCTTTTGCACGGCTCACGCGGGAAGAAAGCTGCGTATTCTTCCGCATCGTCGAGCAGTTTTCTATTACAGAAATAATCGCAGGACGTTCGCCCAGAGCTGTAACTGTATCCGGCAATAATCTGAAAAATGCGCCCGGACATAGGGGACTTTGCACGCCCTGCCTTCTGGGGAAGCGCAGAGCCTGACGCCCTTGACAATGCCCTGTAAATAGTCGCCGCCCAATCCTTTTTTTAGGAAAAACAGGGCTTTGATGACAATTCCTGCAAGCAATAGCGGCGCATTTAAGAGTATCTGGCAAAGGGGCATGTTTTTATAAATCAGATACAGACTATTCTGCGCGGAAAGCCGTACCTTAAACGGATTGTGACGTGAACCGGAAGACGCGCTCCCGGCATGGTATACGCGGGCTCTCGGCACAAATACATTGCGGAAGCCGTAAATCTGCGCCCGGTATCCTAAGTCGATATCTTCCAGATAGGCGAAGTGATTTTCATCTAACAGCCCGATTTGCGCCAATATACCTGCCCGGTAAATAGCGGCGCCGCCGCAGGATGCAAACACAAAACGGCTTTTCCGGTAAGCGGTTTCCGGTCTGCCTTTGCCGATGGCATACGCCCAGCCGAGGGCGCAGTATAAATCTCCGGCATCGTCGATTTTCTCTTTTTCCCACATGGAAAGCATCTTCGCAGAGCCGGAAAAAATACGCTCATCCCTTTCCATGACAGCTTCCAGCTCCCTGACAAAGCCCGGACAGACCACGGTATCATTGTTCAGAAAAATAACGTACTTGGTGGAAGCCGCCCGAATACCGGCATTCACCGCTTTGCAAAATCCCGTATTTTCCAAAAAGCGAATCACCTTTACCTGCGGAAACTTCTCGCGCACCATCTCATAACTGCCATCCGTAGAACCGTTGTCCACTACGATGATATGCGCCCGCTCTTTTTCGAGGGAATGCAGACAATTTTCTAAATAACACATGCCATTTAAATTCGGTATGATGATTGTAGAGTCCATTTATTAAATCTCCATTTAATTATTTGGCATTTTTTACCGTTTTTACTGTGATTCCAGGATTCCAGACTATCAGATAACCTGCCTGTGCAACCGCCTTGCCAAGCGCCATACTCAACTTCTGATATCCCGCTTCATCGCAGGATATCCCGGATACATCGGCGATGCCAAGGGGCGTCGTCTCTCGGTATGTAACGCCTGTTATTTCTTTGAATAGCGGTTGTAATTCCTGCCGGAGCCTTAGACAGCGGATATCTACGGCTGCGCAATCCTGCACCAACGCCGCGCGATGGGTTCTGCCCCCGCTATATTCTTTATAAACTCCCTGATATAATTTTTCGCCCTTCTCATTATATATACCAGATGTTATTTTATTCTGTTTATCCAATACCCTGCCGCCAATCATCCCGACTTCCGGGCGCACCGTAAACATATCCGGCAGATATGCTATCTGGTAAAATCCCCTGTGCAGAGAATGGGATACCTGTACCTTCCAGCCCCGCTTCTTACAGAAATTTTCCAAAGCCGCCTTGCCCGCCTCGTAGGCGTAAGCCTTGCTTGCCGTGCTTGCCGCCGTGGAAGCTTCATGTTTCCGCCAGTGATAGAGCGCTTTGGGGACGTGCAGTATTTTTTCCCCAAGTTCCCCTGCGTTTCTCAGATCCCCCGAAGAAAGCAGGTAATTGACGGTCCGCAGCGCCAAATCATAATCCTGCGCCCCGTCGTATGTCCGCCGGAGTTTCAGTTTCTTTAATAATCCGGCTTCCATCATCATAAAATGACAGATGTAATTATTTGATAGAAGCAAGTCCAGGTTAAAATCATACTTCCGGTTCGGTTCCAGATAATGATAACTGCGGCGCTTTGCAACAAATTTACCCTCAGCAGATTCTACTCCTGCGGATTTGCCGCTAACAGCTTCCGGCTCCGCTTCTATTTTATCCTCATCCGAGTAAATCAGCGCGGGGTGTTTTCCTTCCTGCTGCGCCTGTGCAATCGCCGCCGCCATCTCGTATAAAGCATCCGGCGCAAGCACATCATCATGATCCAATAGCCCGATATATTCCCCGGTGGCTTCTGCCAATCCCACATTGGTATTCTCAGAAATTCCCCGATTTTCCACCAGACGAAGATAACGGATACGCCTTTCCTGCTTATTTTCCTGATACCATGTCACGATATCCTCCACCTGAGTCCCGCTGCCCGCATCGGCGATAATCAGCTCCCATCTCTCATAACTCTGGGCTCTGATGGAATCGATTAACTCATATAAAAATTCTTTCCGGGTCTCGTAGGCAGGTACGACGATGCTAAAACGATAGGGAAACTGTTTCCACCCCTCCCGCTGCGCCGCCAATACTTCCTGTTCTGGTTCCTCGTAAAGATATTGTTCTCCTCTTTCTACTTCTATGCGCTCTTTCGCCGCATAATAGGCATGTTTTACACCGTTATTTCGTAAATATCTAATTGTTTTATTGATATTTTCAGCCCTTAAAATACGTTTTCCCATATTCCCCCGATAATATGGAATCGCCCCGAATACTCAGGACGATTCTGATATTTATTATAAATTATTCAATCACTGCCTTTAAATCCTGCGTAAGCTGTTTCAGCTTCGCATCTGCATCTTCCAGATTGCTTCCTTTCACACCCATATAGAATTTAATCTTAGGTTCCGTTCCCGACGGACGGGCGCAGCACCAGGAATCATTGGTCAAGTCAAAATAGAGTACATTGGACTGCGGAAGCCCTGTCGTTCCGGTTTCACCTGTTTCCAGATTCTGGGTCTTGCCGGTATCGTAATCCCTAAATTCTTTCACCTGTAACTCGCCAAAATTCTTCGGCGGATTGCTTCTGAGTTTATTCATTAACTCCTCAATCTGCTTCGCGCCGTCTATGCCCTTCATCGTAATGGAATACTGGCTTTCTTTATAATAACCGTATTTCTCATACAAGGTAATCATCTGATCCCATACGGTTTTACCATTCTTCTTACACCATGCCGCCATCTCGCAGAGGCACATAACCGCGACAATCGCGTCCTTGTCCCTCGCATGGGTTCCGGCAAGGCAGCCGTAACTTTCTTCCAGACCGAATACATAATTGTTAGAGCCGGACTGCTCAAACAGTTTAATCTGCTCCCCGATGTATTTGAAGCCGGTCAGCACTTCGATAAATTTTACATTATAATCTTCGGATATCGCCCTTGCCATGTTCGTTGTAACAATCGTGGTAACAAGCGCCGGGTTGACCGGCATCTTCCCGGTCGCCGTTCTCTCTCTCAGAATGTATTCCGCAATCAGCATTCCCGACATATTTCCGGTAAAAGGAACATATTCCCCGCTCTTCGTATCCAGCGCATAAATGCCCAGCCTATCGGCATCCGGGTCGGTAGCCAGCACGATATCGGCATTTCTTTCTTTTGCCAGCGCCAATGCCAGCGTAAACGCTTTGGGATCTTCGGGATTCGGATATGCCAGTGTGGTGAAATCCGGGTCCGGCATTTCCTGCTCCGGCACTACATACACATTCTTAAATCCGATTTCATCCAGAATCCTTCTGACTGGCAGATTTCCGGTTCCGTTGAAAGGCGAGTAGACGATTTTAATATCCTCCGCCACTTCTTTGATAATTTCCGGATGGATAATCTGTTTCTTCAGTTCTTCCATATATTTATCGTCGATTTCTTTCCCGATAACCTGATACAGACCCGCCTTGACGGCGTCAGCCTTCTCCATCGTCAGAACGTCGTGGTAATCCGTCACCTGATTGACTTCTGCGATAATGTCTTTATCCCTGGGAGCCGTAACCTGCGCGCCGTCTTCCCAATAGCACTTATACCCGTTATATTCCGGCGGATTATGGCTTGCCGTAATCACGATACCGGAAATACAGCCCAATGTCCGCAGTGCAAAAGACAACTCCGGCGTCGGTCTGAGAGAATCAAAGACATAAGCTTTGATACCGTTCGCCGCCAGACAAAGCGCCGCCTCGTCTGCAAATTCGGGAGACATCCTTCTGGAATCGTAAGCGATTGCCACACCTTTTTCTTCTCCACCCTGTTTTTTGATGTAATTAGCGAGCCCTTGCGTCGCCTTACGGACAGTATAAATGTTCATCCGGTTCGTACCTGCGCCGATGACGCCCCGAAGTCCGCCTGTCCCAAATGCAAGCTCCTTGTAAAAACGGTCTTCGATTTCTTTCTCATCCTGCCCGATTGCACGGAGTTCCTCTTTCGTGCCTTCATCAAAATAGGAATCCTCCAGCCAAAAGTCATACTGTTCTCTGTAGCCCATTCTTCTTCCCTCCATTTTTTTCTAACAACTTCTTTTATCTTACCACACTATGCGTTCATTTTCAAAGCAAAGTCACTTCTATCCAGGGAAAAATTTGGATTATAATAGGGATCGCCCTTATCCAGCACATTTCGCCATTTTTCCCGGAAGCGCTCCGACTCCTCATTATAGCGCTGCGCCTTCTTCCCTTCCAGATCCGAGCCTCTGGATATCGACTCAAAATGATACAGCTCTGCAAAAGGGGTAAAAACATTCAAATACCCGGCGTCCCTCAGCCGCAGACAGAAATCCACATCGTTTAAGGATACCGCAAATGTCTCATCCAGCCCCCCTAATTCTTCATAGAGCCTTTTTTCTACCATCAGACAGGCTCCTGTTACGGCGCTCACATTCTGGGCATAGCAAAGTCTTCCCATGTATCCTAGATTGTTACTACTGACACGGTAATGGGTGTGCCCCGCCGTCCTGTGCGCGCCCAGCCCGATGACGACGCCTGCGTGCTGAATGGTCCTGTCCCCATAATAAAGTTTCGCGCCTACCGCGCCCACATCTTCCCGCTGGGCATACATCAGAAGCTCTTCCATCCAGTTTAACGTAATCACTTCCGTATCGTTATTTAGCAGAATCACATAATCGCCTGTGGCCTTGGAAACGCCCAGATTATTGATGCGGGAATAATTGAAATCGCCCTCATAGGTGACGATGCGAATCAGCCCGTTTTTACCTAGTTCCTCGTAATATCTGAAAATTTCCCCGGAAACGCTGTTGTTTTCCACAATAATAATTTCATAATTGTCGTAACTGCTTTTTTCCAGAATGGACGTGACACACCGCTTCAAATCCCCGTAATGGTCTTTATTCGGAATCACGATGGAAATCTTCGGATTGCCCTGCAGCCCATATCGAATGCGGAAAATGGTTTCAAAGGCTTTCGTAGAAGAGATTTCAAAGTTCTCAAAGCCCTGACTCCGCAAATGGTCCGCCACCGCGCCCTTAGCGGCGTCTATAGCATAGCTCTTGGCGTTGATATCGGACGCCACGCTGCCCTTATGGGAACGCCAGTAGTATAACAGCTTCGGAACGTGCACGACCTTTTTGGCTTCCGCGGTCAGCCGCAGTATCATATCGTGATCCTGGCTGCCGTCAAATTGGGAGCGAAACAACTGCGTCCCTTCCAGCAGTTTTCTGTCAAATACGCTAAAATGACAGATGTAATTATTCGCGCGCAGATTATCCACCGCAAAATCCGGCTTGAAATGCAGCGTAATCATGGAATCCACGCTGCCGCCATGAAATGTCGTCTCGTCGCAATAGACATAGTCTGCGCCCTCATCGCAGATTGCCTTCATATATTCAAACAAAACTGCCGGATGTAAGATATCGTCATGGTCAAAAAGCCCGATGTACTCCCCGGTCGCCATAGCAAGACATTGATTCGTATTTTCTGAAATGCCCCCGTTTTTCTCAAGTTTCCGGTATAAAATGCGACCTTTTTCTCCCACAAGCTCCCTAAGCGCCGGATGGGCTTCTAAATAGACCGCGTCTTTTTCCACATAAGACCTGCACACCTGCTCCACATAAGTATGCTCCCCATCCGAGCCGTCCGCCAGACACAGTTCCCAATTTTCATAAGTCTGCGCAAGCACGGAATCAATTGCCTGTATCAGAAAATTCTTAGGCGTATTGTATAGTGGCACCAGAATACTAATCTTTACCTTTTTTGGAAAAACGGCATTTCTCTGGCTTTCCCGCTCTTCCGGCGTAGGAAAACTTGCCGTTCCATGCTGTTTCCTCGCTTTTTTCTCGATTCTTTTCGCATCTAATTTCCTGGCAATGCCTTTGATGCTGCCATAATAACCGATGCGCTCTTTCGTCCGCTGCACCCAATGCACCGCAGCCCGAAGCGGCTTCGACAATTTCCAGAAAATGCTGCCCTTAATCCGGTTAAGCTTCCCCTCTAAGTCCGTCACCCGCCCCTGCGCGTCCGCCAGCTTCCCCGCCAACACCCGGCTCTTCTGCCGTTCTCTTTCGTATGCGTCTTTATAATATTGCAGGGAATCCTGCTGCCCTTCCTTCGGTTCCATTTCTGTTTGCACTGCCTCTTCCTGCTTATCCATCCTGCCCTCACTCCTTCCTGTCAGAGCCTTTTCTATCCCTCTATCCTCATCCACACATCCGACCAGCCCAAAAACTTCCGATGACTAACGACATGCTCCGCCAGCATCCCAATTTTCCATACCCCGGAAGGCAGTTTTTCTTTCGGAAAACGCACGACAAAACCGGATAATGATATATTGACTTCATTAGTCAATATATCTTCCACGTCTGTCCGCAGCCAGGGAAAAGGATGAGCCGTATAAAATGTACCATCCTCACTCTGCAAAAGAATGCTCCTTTCATAGACGGCATTATCCATTCCCGGCAGGTAAGCCCAGCCTGTAATCGCCGCCAGTTCCGTATCTTCTTCATGGATTTTATGCTGCGCTCCGGCGCTGTCGATGGTGAGTTGCAGCATGCCCTGTATCGCACCCGCAAGACTGCTCGGATTCCCTGGCATGATATCCAGCGTTTTATCGCTCCGGTTACAATCCGCCTTAAAATTACAAGTGTATTTTAATCCGTCATCCAGCAGATTTTTATGATAAAACCTGTCCGCCCCTTTCATCGCAGGATGCTTGGCATACAATCTTTCCTTTTCCTGTAACAGTCTGCTCCACTTGCCCGTATCTTCCTCATCCAGTCCTCTGCTTAACGATTCATGATGATACAGTACCGCGTCGTTACGCTGCACATTATAATATCCCGCCTCAATTAACTGAAAACAAAAGTCCACGTCGTTATAGGCAATCTTCATGGTCTCGTCCATACCGCCCACTTCCCGGTATTTATCCGCCTTGACAAGCAGACATGCCGCGGTAACGCCTATCATATCATAGGCAACCAGATTTCGTCCATAATAATAATTCCTATCATCCGCCAAAGACGCCAGTTTATGCGACGGTCCAATCTCTAAATTGGTAATCCCCGCATGTTGAATGATTTCCGTGCCCGCATACCAGAGTTTGGCGCCCACCGCCCCTACATGGGGCTGCGCCGCCTGTCCAACCAGAATCCGCAGCCAGTCTTTCTGGAAAATCTCAATATCATCATTCAAGAGCAGCAGATACTCTCCCTTTGCCCTGCTTGCGCCTAAATTACACATGGCGGAAAAATTAAATTCCATCGGCTCATAGAGGTAACAAAACCCATATTCCTGCTGCAATAGCTCCATCCGCTTTTTATTTTCTAAATTACTACCGTTATCTACTACAATCCACTCGTAATTGTCATAGTCTGTTTTTTCCCGAAAAGAAGAGAGGCACTCTTCTAATATGTCGGGGTGGTCTTTAGAAGGGATGATGACAGAAACCAGACCTGCCTTTCCCACACTGACACTACTGTCACAATTATTATTAGCAGCACCAAAACCGCCATTTTCACCTTCCACCTCATAAACCACATGATAAATATCTGAATCAGCGCCGGTTTCTAAATGCGCCCGGATTCCCCGCCGCTCTAACGCCGCTTCCCGCACGGCGCAAAATGCGCTGCCGCTGCCTGTAAAATCATACCCTTTATCAAGGGCTTGCGATAATTGCGCTTCTACGGCTGCCAGAATGTCGGTGTCTGGCTGCCCTTCCCTCACAGCCGCCAGAGTTCCGCTATCCGGCTGCCCTTCCTTCTCACCTGCCCCTGACGCGCGCGTGCCCGGCTGTTCCAGAAGTTTCTCAGGTTCATAACGATTGTGAAATAACACTTCTTCCATATGTCCGACCCGACGCTGTAGACGCGCCGCCAGTTCTTCCAGACGCAGACATAAATCATAGAAATCCTGATAGGTTCCTTTCTGATAACGTGCCTGTTCTATCAATTCATTGCATAACGATTGTTTTGCAATAAGCACATGCCCGATGTAACAGAAAGACAATAATGTGTCCGGCGACCAATCGGGTTTATACCAAGGGCACATACGATTGGACAAATCCTGCCAGTAATAGTCCTCGTCACCGTAGGCAAACAGGCAATTTTCGTTTTTGTTAAACCATGATTTGACATTTTCCGCCATTTGGGCGTCGAAAACACCATTTCCGCATAGAATCACGGTTAAGTCAGCGTCTGTCCAGTCTATTCTATGCCAGCCGTTGATTTCTATTTCAGAACGACTGTTTTCTTTCAGAGAACAACTGTTTTCTTTCAAAGAACCATCTGGTGCATTACGCTCGTTATTTTTATTTTCTTCCAAAGCGCGTGCATTCATTCCTTCTTCTGCCTCAATCCATTGCAGATAAGGGTGTCTCTGGGCAAATACTTCCTGCTGATAGTCCCGGAT
Source organism: Muribaculaceae bacterium (assembly GCA_023663465.1). Taxonomy (GTDB): domain Bacteria; phylum Bacillota; class Clostridia; order Lachnospirales; family Lachnospiraceae; genus UBA3282. The sequence goes on from JAMPHJ010000003.1 coordinate 16,588, forward strand.
AGCCTGCACCGCTTTTTTATCCGCCTCGATATCGGGTTTTACCCTCTTTTTGCCAGTGAGCGCATAATAACATTTTCTCGCCGGGGCGGACAGTTTCCAGAAAATATTCCCTCGAATGCGCTCTAAGCGCAGCGCAAGGTCGGTTTCTTTCGCTTCCATGTCCGCAAGTTTCCCCGCCAGAACGATATTTTTCTTCTTTTCCTTTTCATAAGCAGCCCGATAATAGGACGCCCAGTCATATGCAGACGGTTTTTCTTTCATCATTCAAATAATCCTTTTCTATGCATATGTTTCCCTGTCTCTGCCGGTATGCCCGTCACCTGCATGGACACCGTAAGCAGATTTTCCTGCCGCTGCTCTAAGTCCGATAACTGCAAGGTGATATTAGGGTCGTTAGCGGCAAACACATAGACATCTTTTCCGGTTTTCATACCATTTGTTATGATTCTTTTTCCCCGCAGGACAAGCGGCGTATCGTTCCATTTGATTTCCCGCAGCCAGACGATACAGGGGTCGTCGCCGGGGTCAATCCGAAGCGCCTTTCGCCCTTTCCCGACAGTAAGCTGAAATTCCTGCATGTTCTCTAAAGCTGCATCCTGCTCCAGGAAAAAGGACTGTTCCTCCGTAAATCCATCGCCCGTATCTTCATAAATCTGTATCTGGTTTTTCTGTTGCTTTTGCATTACACCTGTTATTAATTCTTCTACCGTATATACAGGCTGATTGATTGCCTCTCTGATTTCCGCCAATGCCATACGCTTTCCGGTAACATATTTCTGGAATTTCATTTCCTGTTCCCGGTAATGCTGCGCATCTTCTTGGGTTACGCCCAATTTATGCAAAATTAAATCTAAATTTAATTTATTTCGTTTTTCATCCTCCAAAAGGTAACAATATACGGCACGAAAAGCGATTTCCCTTGTTTCCACGGGCTTTTCATACGTCCATTCATAGTCTGTCACATGCCATTTTCCATCGTCAGATATGAGGATATTCGAGAAAACCAAGTCATAATCTGTCACCGGCATCTCATCATGATACGCTATTTTCTCCAGATATTCGTCAAATAACGCATGAAATTTATCTATATCATTCCGCTCCAAGCACGCATCTAAGAGCTCCTGCAAGGTCGTTCCTTCTATATATTCAAAAGCCGCGTATGCGCCGTCCCCCTCTGGCAGACTACACCGGTTGATTTGTATCGCACCGCCCGCAAAGCGCTCTTTCAGCTTCTCATAATTCTGATAGAGCTGCCGGATATGACTGTGCGCTTCTTCTGATAACGCATGTTTTTCTATTTGCAGCATTGTCTTTCCCTCCGACTCCCGTTTCGTCAGAAGGGTCTTGATTTTATAAGCGTCCGTCCTGTCATTAGAATAGCGGGCATATTTCACCTCATGCTCCGTTCCCAATATCATCATATAAGAATTGGAAAATAAGGGAAAACAGCCTTCTTTGATAATCGTATCAAAAACGAGTTTTTCATTAAATAACAGTAGTCTTTCTCTATCAAAGTTCCGCAGATTAGACGACAGCTCGCCGGGTCTGGGCAGCCGCTCGTCCGAATACAGCGTCGTCATAAATTTGTAATCGGGATAGGGATAATACATAGAAATGTCTGAAAAGCCGCATTCCTTGGCTATCTTCATAAGACCGTCCTTCGTAAAAGTCCTGACAACGCCGCCTTCTGGATAATCTTCCAGACCGCTGAAATAACTCCCTAGGTGGTCTTCTTTACAACCCGCCCAATATTTCAAGCCAAATTTATTCTCAATGGCAATCGCGATATGCCCTTCTTTCTTCTTATGTTTTGCGATAATCCGCAGAAAATCCTCATAAGGATGGGGAGAGTCAATATACGCCTGTCCATATTCAAAAACGCCAATCAGACAGATATAATCATAATCGCAGGGCAAATCCGGCTCGATATCCTGAAAATTGCCAACATGAATCGTCACATTCCCACAATCCATATGTCGATAGGCATTAATCATGCTTCTTTTCTTCGACAAGTCGATACAGGTCACTTCCCCCGCCTTCCTTGCCAAAGCCCCCGTAATCGCCCCGCAGCCAGAGCCGATTTCCAGCACTTTCATACTTTTATCGATGGGCAGCCATTCTATGATATTTTCCCGGAAAGTGGAAAGATGATAAAGAACTTCCCAGCTCTTTCTTTCCTCTATGATACGCGGGTATTCCACTTCGGCGTAGTTTCTGGCAATCTCAAGCAGATCGTCCTCCACGTCCCCGTCGCAATACTTATCCTCCCCCGGATAATGCTCCAAATCCAATTTGATTTTTCCAATTTCCTCTATCATCCTGCCATCCTTTATTTAACACCCGTTTTTATTCCTACTGTAAAAATATTCCCTAAATAATTGCGAAACTTGCATGAAAGAATGTGTAGTTGTACAAAAGATACAACTCCATAAGCAGGTACTGTGAAAACGCCGGTACTTAGATGCCGCCCTTTGGCATCTTATGTACCGCTGCGTTTGAACCGTAGCGAGAGCGGGCCTGCGTTGGATTGTATCTTCTGTACAACGGACGCCCTCAACAACTTACCCTCGCAATCCTACCGCACCTGAATCCTCGTATTCATATCATAAAACCCAACCGTATCCTTATCCGATATCACCGTCAGGTTCATCACATCATACAACCGATGATACACCGTAAAATCATCGCCCTCATAGCCGGTCACACCAAGGGACAGCAGATACTCGCCCCCCTGCAGGTTCATTTCCTGGGTAAAAGTGATTTCTTTGTGCTCGCCCGCCTTCACCGGATCCAAAAACGCCTTTTCAAACATCGTATTCGTTCCTGTAATTTCCGTGCCTTTGCTGTTTTTAATCGTAAAGGCAAAAACAGGAGCGGCGATATCTTCTACTACATCTACCATCATATGAATATGAAACGTCGTGCCTTTTAATACGGCGGCGGTTTTCGTCCCCTTTTCATCCGTTATGAAATAATCGCTAATCACAGCTTTCTTGGAGCCGTATTCTAAGAGTTCAGGATTGACGTTTTTCCCTCCTGCTGCCAGAGCGCGTAACTGCTCATCTTCTAAAAGGCTTCCTTCGCTGCCATCTGGAATCGTATATTGCCCGACCAGCACCTGTTTATAAGCGTCAATCATTTCTTTTGGGTTGCCCTCCCCTAACTTGACGCCCTGATTAAGCAGCACGACTCTGTCACAGTATTTGCTGATACTGCTCAAATCATGACTTACGAACACAATCGTCTTGCCCATCTGCTTAAATTCTTCAAATTTATGATAGCATTTTGCCTGAAAAAAAACATCTCCGACGGAAAGCGCCTCATCCACAATCAGAATCTCCGGGTCAATATTAATCGCCACGGCGAAAGCAAGCCGTACAAACATACCGCTGGAATAGGTTTTTACAGGCTGGCTGATATATTCGCCGATATCGGCAAACTCCAGAATCGCGTCCATCCTGTCGTCGATTTCTTTCTTGGAAAAACCAATCATCGTACCGTTGAGATAGATATTCTCAATCCCGTTATATTCCATGTTGAAACCTGCGCCAAGCTCTAGCAGCGCAGAAATGCGCCCATTTACAGTCACGTTTCCTGCCGTCGGATTCAAAACACCTGTTATTATTTTGAGAATCGTAGATTTGCCCGAACCGTTTGTCCCAATGATGCCGACTGTCTCGCCCTGATGAATCGTCAGGTTCACGCCTTTTAAAGCATGGTGCTGCGTGTGGCGTTTCCCCCTGCCGAATCCCAGCGTTTCTTTCAGTCTGTCAGAAGGTTTGTTATATAATTTATATACTTTTTCCAGATTCTCTACCTGAATCGCAATCTTCTCGTCCGCCATATTGCTCTCCCATTAAAGTACATCTGCAAAATGCACTCTCAGCTTTTTAAAAATCAGTGTCCCGATGCAGAAGAGGCTGATGGTAAAAATCCAGAAATAGGTGGAAGAATAAAAATGCTCCCAAAACCACACCTCTTCATAAATTGCGCTGCGATAGCCGTTTACGATATATACCATCGGATTCAGCTTAAAAAGCGCTTTCATGGAATCTGTCGTCAACATAGAAATATCCCACAGAATCGGCGTTGCCCACATGCCAATCTGTAGGGCGATATTGATAATCTGTTGTAAATCCCTGATAAAAACAACAAGCGCACAGGTAAAATAACTCATTGCCAGCACCAGTAAAAATAAACAGAAACTATAGTAGAAAATCTGCAACGTATAGATGCTCGGATAATACCCGTACCCGATGGCTACCACCATCAGGATACAGACGAAAAACACATGGATAAAGGTCGCCGCAATGACTTTGATAATCGGTAGGATACTGATATTGAAGACAACTTTTTTCACCAGATAATTATATTCTAACAGCGCCGTCGCGCCCTGGGTAATTGCCTCGGTAAAATAAAACCAGGGCACAAGCCCCGCCGTCAGATACAGCACATAGGGCACCTCTATCCCGCTCGCCACAAGCTGGCTCCTCGTATCGAACACCCTGTCAAACACAATCCAGTACATTACAACCGTGACCACCGGCTGCGCCATCGCCCATACCACGCCCAGATAAGAACCCGCATACCGCTTTTTGAAATCATTTTTCGCAAGCTTCCAGATTAATTTCCGGCTCTGGAACAGCTCGATGGGAATCGTCGTCAGCCCATCGTAAAATAAGGCAAAAATCATACAGGTAAAAGCAATCAGAAGGCTTCCGCTGAATTTCTTCATATTTTCCGTCGCCTGGTCCGCCAACGGATTGTGATGTGTAATCAGCACAATCGCCAAAATCAGACCAAGCCCCCAGAATATCGCGATTGCTGCGGGCTTTGGAAAAGATTTCCGTTTTTTATTATTATCTTCTTGTGTCACCGTATCCTTTGCGCTCATACTCTAAGAACTCTCCCGCTTCTATTTCCGGTATTTCTCAGTATATTCTGCAATGCCGCCCCATTCTTTATCTTTCTGGGACTGAATCAATTCCATTCCATCCTCTATGGGCCATTCGATGCCAATCTCTGGATCATTCCAGAGGATTCCCCCCTCGTCGTTGGGATGATAAAACTCTGTACATTTATAAGCAAACTCGGCATAATCGGATAAAACAAGGAAACCGTGCGCAAAATTCTTCGGCACGAAAAACTGCTTTTTATTCTCTGCGGAAAGCAGTACGCCATGCCATTTTCCATAGGTTGCAGAACCCGGACGCAAATCCAGCGCCACATCATATACTTCCCCCTGCAGCACCCTGACAAGTTTATCCTGAGGATACTGAATCTGGAAATGCATTCCGCGTAAAACGCCCTTCACCGATGCGGACTGATTATCCTGTACAAATACCTTATCGATACCCGCCGCTTTAAAATCCTCGTACTGATAGGTTTCCATGAAATAACCTCTTTCATCCTGGAAAACCTGCGGGGTGATAATCTTCAGCCCTTCTATTTCGCATGTTTCCACCGTTATTTTTCCCATTTTACCGCAATACTCCTTCCCGTTTCCTTATCTTTTAGATTTTACTCCGCTTCCACCGGCGTATTTCCCGTATCCCCGTTGACGACCCCGGTATACCCACCCGAAGCTGCCGAGTGATCTACAGAAGTATCAATATTCAGATAACATAAGTTCAAATCCACGTTTGTTGAAATTCCTTCGATTTTCCCTTTCGACGTGTACTGCCACATATCATAATATCCCTCGTATGTGGGAATGTCCGCATACTGCGCAAGCCATGTACGGTAATTGGACAAAGCGCTCATCTCCACTTCGCTCACAAGCCAGTTGGCGGAGCCGTAGATACCTGCCTGGTATCCTGCAGAAGCGATGGTTTCCAGAAACGTCTTATGGTTCCTCGTCCGCTGCTCTTTCGCCAGTCCGTCCGCCCGTCCGCTGCCGCCCGTACTCTCGCTGTCTAGAAATACTGGATAATCTACGTCATATTTCCGAATCAGGTTAATCACCATACTCGCTTCTTCTATCGCTTCCACTTCATTGACTGCCTGCGTGAAAAAGTATACGCCGACTGGAATCCCCGCCTGAATTGCCCCCTCAATATTTTCGATATAAGTGGGGTCAATAATCAGCGCGCCGCTGGACAATCCACGATAACCGCAGCGGATGATGGCAAATTCCACGCCGTCTGCTTTTACCGCTTCCCAATCGATGGTTTTATTCCATTTGGAAACGTCGATTCCCCTTCTGGCATTCTCATGGGAATTGTCAAAAGAAGTATTTTCCGTGCCATCGGCTTCCTCATCCGCCTCTTTGGACGTCGTATCTTCTTTGGACGCATCTACATCCTGCTCGGTCAGCATCAGATATTCCACATCATCCAAAACCCGGTATTCCATTTCCTGTTTTACTTTAATGGTCGTCACCGTATTGGGCACTTTATAGCCTTCTATTTCATTTAAATAAATGCTGTATTCGCCGGCACGGAGCTGGTCGATATAAATAATGCCGTCCTTATCCTTGTCGGTAAACTCCCCGACGCCCTGAATCGTCACTGTAAAAGCCGCCCCTGTTTCCAGCTTCCCGCGGCTGTTGACTATCATAATACGCAAATCTTTGGCTACCGAGCTCATGACAAGCGAGACCACTTTGCCGGAATAGGTTTCAATACTCTTATAGCGGACTTCCGCATCAAAAAAAGTCTCATCCTGCATAAACGCAGAAAGATTATTTCCAAGCTGCCGCTCCCCGGTCATGGTTTCCACCGCTTCGGGCATTGTCCCGTCAGTTTCGCCCGCCTCTTCCGGCGCACCTGTATCAATGCCTAATTTTTCCAATACCGTTTCCCTATTTGCCGCAAATATAACGCCTGTTATTACAAGAAACATCAGCACGACGGCAATTAGAGTATTCCGTAATTTTTTAGAGTCCATTCGCAACCTCTACCAGATATTCTCCGTAATGTGTCTTCAACAGCGGTTTAGCAAGTTCCAACAGCTGCTCCCTGCTGATAAATCCTCTTTTATACGCAATTTCTTCAATACAGGAAATATAAAGCCCCTGCCTTTTCTGGAACGCCGCCACGAAATCCGCCGCATCTAACAGGGAATCATGGCTTCCCGTATCCAGCCATGCAAACCCCCGTCCCAGCGTTTCCACCCGCAGGGTTCCTCGCCTCAGATATTCGTTGTTAATGCTGGTAATCTCAATTTCCCCGCGCGCCGAAGGTTTGACAGCCGCGGCAATTTCCACCACATCATTATCATAAAAATAAAGCCCCGGAACCGCATAATTGCTCTTGGGATGCTCCGGTTTTTCCTCAATGGACAAAGCCACGCCGTTTTCATCAAATTCCACGACGCCGTACTCTCTTGGGTCTCTGACATAATATCCAAAGATGGTCGCGCCTTTTTCCCTTGACGCCACTTCCCTTAACACCCTGGAAAAACTCTGTCCATAGAAAATATTATCGCCCAGCACCAATGCCACGCTGTCTTTTCCGATAAACTCCGCGCCAATGATAAACGCATCCGCCAGTCCTCTCGGCGTTTCCTGCACTGCATATTCGATGCGCAGCCCTAACTGTTCTCCCGTTCCGAACAATTCCCGGAAAGAGGGCAAATCCCTCGGCGTCGAAATAATTAGGATTTCCCGGATACCTGCCAGCATCAGCGTCGATAGCGGATAATAAATCATCGGTTTATCGTACACCGGCATAATCTGCTTGGAAACCGCTTTCGTCAGCGGATACAGCCGCGTCCCGGAACCCCCTGCCAATATAATTCCTTTCATATATAATCTCCCATTCTTACTCAGTCTGCGAATCCAGACCAACTTTCCCCTTACTTTCCCCGGTACATATCCTCATAATACTTCTGATAATCGCCGCTGGTTACATTCTTCATCCAGTCCTCATGTTCCAGATACCACTGAATCGTGCGCCGGATGCCTTCTTTGAACATCGTTTCCGGCTCCCATCCGATTTCCGCGCTGATTTTATCCGGCGCGATGGCATATCTTCTGTCATGCCCTTTCCTGTCCTCTACATAAGTAATCAAATCGTCGCTGACAAGCGCTTTGCGTGAATCATCGTCCGCCAACACTTCCCGCAGCGTATCTAAGATAATATGAATAATCTCAATATTCTGCTTTTCGTTATGGCCGCCTATATTGTAAGTCTCATACAATCTGCCCTTTTCCTGCACCATGTCAATGGCTTTGGCATGGTCTTCCACATACAGCCAATCACGGACATTCTTACCGTCCCCATAGACCGGCAGTTTTTTCCCCTGCAGCGCATTGTTAATCATAAGCGGTATCAGCTTCTCCGGGAATTGATAGGGTCCATAGTTATTGGAGCAGTTCGTGATATTGGCGGGAAAGTGGTAAGTATCGATATAAGCCTTTACAAGCATATCGGAGCCCGCTTTGCTTGCCGAATACGGACTATGGGGCGCATAGGGCGTGGTTTCGTAGAAATACTCCCCATCTTTTTCCAGGGAACCATACACCTCGTCCGTAGAAACATGCAAAAATTTCTTGTCTTCTTTGTACGCGCCGCCCGGCAGTTCCCATGCCGCCTGCGCACAGCTTAGCATGACCGCCGTGCCAAGCACGTTAGTCTGCACAAATACTTCCGGGTTTTTGATGCTTCTGTCCACATGGCTTTCCGCCGCAAAATGTACCACTCTGTCAATTTCATACTCCGCAAAAATCCGGCTGATAGCCTCTTTGTCGCAGATATTGGCCTTGATAAAAATATAATTCGGTCTTTTCTCTACGTCCTCCAGATTCTCTAGGTTTCCCGCATACGTCAGTGCATCTACATTGATGATTCTGATTTCGTCACCATATTTCCCAAACATGTAATGAATATAATTGGAACCGATAAACCCGGCGCCGCCTGTTACAAGATAAGTTCTCATTGCCGCCTCCTGTCCGTTTTCGGACTAATAATTCATATAACTGATGTTCATATCCACATTTCCGCTTATGCCGCCTACTTTTCCTTTGGAAGAATACTGCCACATATCATATCTGGTCGCGGTATAACTCGGCGTTGCGGCATACTGTGCCAGCCATATTTTATAGCCGGTCAGGCTGCCCGTATTGATGCGGGAAGTAAGCCATGTCTTATTGGCGTAAATGCCCGCCGCATAACCCGAATTTTGCACGGTTGCGCAGAAAGCCTTGCAGACCGCCGTCCTTGTCGCCGTATCTATCTTGTCGCCCCGTCCGCCGCTGTCTTCCACATCCAGGAAAATAGGATAATTCAGTCCATAGCCTTTTACGAGATTCAACGCCATCGACGCTTCCTCAACGGCTTCCACTTCATTGACTGCCTGACTGAAGAAATAGACCCCGACCTTGAGTCCCGCCGCCCTTGCGCCTTTGATATTGCTTGCAAACTTAGGGTCTTCAATCAATGCTCCCGTAGAAGAACCCCGATAGCCACAGCGGATAATCACATAGGATATCCCTGAATTTCTGACCGCGTTCCAGTCAATCGAGCCGTTCCACTTTGATACGTCGATGCCAAGGGATCCTGAACCGGAAGAAAGCCGTCCGTCGCTGCCAAACGTATATCTGGCTCCCTGAATGACCTGCTCCCCGGTCACATAATTGCCGTTTTTATCATAGAAATAAGTATATCCGTCTATTGTCTGCCACCCGGTATAGCGGTATTTCGCAGTCTTGCTTTTCAGATAAAACTTCTGGCTTTTGTAGTAATCCGCATAAGTTGCTTCCACAAATTTACCGTCACTGTTTTTGACATATACCTGATTGCCGCTCTTATCCTTTAATTTTGTTTTATTATCGGAAGAAACATCTTTTTCTTTTGTGACAGTTACTTTCCATGTATTTTGGACATTCGCGCAGACGCCGGTAATGGTCGCCGTTCCCACTGACACGCCTGTCATATTTCCACTGCCGTCTATTTTTACAATCTTCTCATCGCTGCTTGTCCAGGTAACGATGCCCCCCGCCGGATCCGTCGTTCCTTTGACGGAACCTGTTTTTCCAACCTGTATCGTAGCGCTGCCCGTTATCGTCAGGGATTTGTAAGTCACTTCTTTTTCCACGACTGTAACGGAACATTCTTTATAGTCGCCGCTGTTGCTCGTGCCACGGATAAGCGCGGTCCCAACTGACAGACCTGTCACAATTCCTTTTGCATCTACCACGGCTATATTGGTATCGCTGCTGGTCCATGTAATGACGCCGCCTTCCGGCTCTGTCGTTCCCTTGACATTGCAGCTCTTGCCAACCTGTATCGTCCCGCCGCCTTCGATGCTTTTGATACGATATTCCTGGTCTGGATTCGTGGGCTTTGCCGGATCTGTCGGATCTTTTGGTTTCTCCGGATCCGCCGGATTATCTGGCTCTGCCGGAGCAGCCGCCCCGCCCCCGGTAACGTGAACGGCACAGGTAATTTGTTTAGAAGCTGCTGATTCCGGGTTCTCACCTACTGTAATCGTTGCCGTAATCGTAGCGTTACCGCTTCCTACCGCCGTAACGACGCCGCTGCTGACGCTTGCTACAGAAGTATTACTGCTTTCCCAGCTAATCTGATAGGATAAGCCCGACGAAACGGAAACCGAAAGACTCACGCTTGCCGCCTTCGACATATCTATCTCTACAGAAGATGGCTCCAACACCGGATTCAGCGCTTCCAATCTCTTCTCATTGCGCTCCTTGTCCGTCATTTCTTCCACTTCCGCGGAACCTGTCTCACTTGTCACAGTGGCGACAAGCTTCCTAAAACCGCTCAGCTTCCCGATTGTAGAAGGGTCGGGAATATCCGCTTTATTCATTTCCTTATAATTTTCTTCGGATTCTATCTCCGTCTTGGTAGATTCCACCCATTCCACAGTATCCGTCAGTGCGGATTCCGTTTCCACCGGTTTCGCCGTATCTTCCGCCGCCGCATTGACTTCCGCTTCCGACTTAATTTCGTCGGCAACATCTACTTTCTTATAGGCAATCTTATCCGTAACCTTGACGGTATTTCCCTGCGTCGGCAATTGGTATTTCCGGTATTCTTCACCTTGCAGCGCAACTACTTTAACCGTATAAGTATCTGCATCAACATCCGTCTGATAAATGATACCATCCTTATCCTCATCTATCAAATGGAAAGTCTTGTTTCCGCTTCCGTTAACTTCCACTTCAAAAGGCACGCCGCCAATCAATTTTCCTGTCTTGACGTTCACGAACTTGATTTTCATATCCGACAGGATAGAAGTAATGTTCATGCCGACCTCTATGGAAGTATCCTCTACCACTTCTTCCGGTTTATCTTCCGGCTCTTCCTGCTCTGTATCCATCATATGGGACAATCTTGCCGCTTCTGCATTGGAAACCGCCAGAAGTCCGCTCTCGCCGATTACGCCGATATTTTCTATTTCCGTTCCCACTTCCGCAAAAGCTTCCAGCTGCTTAGATTCCGACTTCGATCCGAAATAAAGAACACCCGTTATCACCGCCGCTATCAGGATAAAACAGCCGAATAATGCAACAGCCCTGTCAAGCGCACTCATATCTGCGATAAAATTACCTATGCGGGCAAAGATATTGTCTGAGGCATACTTATCATATTCGTATTCTTCCTCATCTTCGTACTCGTCGTCCTCATATTCTTCATCTTCGTCGTACTCGTCTTCTTCATATTCTTCATCTTCGTCGTACTCGTCTTCTTCATATTCTTCGTCTTCGTCGTACTCATCTTCTTCATATTCTTCTTCGTCGTCGTACTCGTCTTCGTATTCCTCGTCCTCGTCGTACTCATCGTCCTCGTATTCCTCGTCGTCGTACTCGTCGTCCTCATATTCTTCTTCGTCGTATTCCTCGTCTTCTAACTCCTCTAAATCTTCTTTCCGTTCCCGATAAGAAAAAGAGGTCTTATGATTATACTCCTCAATCACCTCATCGCTCAAATCCAGAAACTCCAATGTATCATCCAGACGCTCCTGTCTTCCCTTACTGCTTCCGCTGCGATTTATCTTATTTTTATCTATTTTTTTCACAATCTTCCGTAACCTTTCGTTGTATTTTATGTGAGATGCGTAATATACGCTTCTCACATACACCCGGCAAGAATTACAACGTAATTCTTGCGGCGCAAACTTTTAAGTTTGCGCCTATTATAGCATACTATCTGCGAATCAGCAAGAATATCCGCACTGCCCGCACGAAAATCAATTTTCAATCAGCCCGTTGATGTTGAATTGCCAGAACACGCGATATTTTACATCGGTTTTTTGCTATTTTCTGCCTTAATCCGCTTGACTTTGCCTTCCGAAACTGACACAATATAAGTGCAACATTACAATTTCAACACATTAGATTGAGAAAAGGGGAATTTTTCATGATGTATATGCATTATTGTAAGCGTTGCAATCGTATCCATATGCTGAACGGGCACAAACGGTCCTGTCCTGGCTGTAATGAAAGCATCACCGAACTGAAGCTCCCATACATGGAATATGTATCCATGAACCGGGAACAGAGGGACATTCTTCTGAATCGTCTTTCAGATGATGCGCAGCTACGGGAATTAAGCACCACCTATCGTATGTACAAATACAGCAAGTGGTACAAAGAGCTCCAGAATCAACTTCCTGGAAGCCCTATCATTACTTACACCTTAACAGGTGAAACCAAAATGGACCATGCGCTATCGGTCTAAGATACGCAATTGCAGCAAGAAAAAGCACTGCCGGCGTAATAGACGCAGACAGTGCTTTTTCTTACGAATTTCTTAAAATTTTTGTGAAGGAATAGATTTTTCCTTTTATTCATAGTAAAATATGGTAAGCAATAGGATAGGCAATTGCAAAACTAAGATTTTACAGCCGTCCGTTGTACAGAATATACACTCCAACGCAGGCACGCTCTCGCTACGGTTCAAACGCAGCGGTACATAAGATGCCAAAATACGGCATCTAAGTACCGGCGTTTTCACAGTACCTGCTTTTGGAATTGTATATTCTGTACAACTACACATTTTTATACTTTAGTTTCGCAATCGCCTATAAGCAGTAGGAAAACCAAAAGGAGGATATCCATGAGTCAGAATATTACAGAAAATACATCCGCCGAAGAACAGAAGCCGCAGGAAAAACCCCGCTTCCACATCAATCCGCATATTGTCATTCTGTCCGTAATCGCAATCGTTTTTATCGTGATTGCTTATAAACTTTATAAATGGGACAAGGGAGTCCCGTCCGACTATGACCCCGATTATCAGACTTCCGAGTTTGATATCGAGGTACTAGACACCATCATTCCGCTTGCACCGGATAAACTCGAAGGGCATGAGGATGACGGCGTCACCACCATCCTCTGTCTTGGGGACGACCCTTTTGCAAGAGGCAGGGACGAAGCTTCCGGTCTGGCAAACCAGATTGCCGCTAAATCCGGGGCAACCGTCTACAACGGCTCTTTTGAAGGCTCGACCATAAGCGCCGTCAACGCTTCCTATTATGAAGCCTACTGGCGGGACGCTTTCTGTCTGCCTTATCTGGTCAACACACTCTGTACGGGAAATTTTACCGAGATTACGACGGCGGCACAGTACAGCGAAAATGAAGATTATCTGCAGACAGTGGAAATGCTTGAGAAACTGGATATGAACACAGTCGATATCCTCTGTATCATGTACGATGGCATTGACTATGTGGAAAAGCGCACCAGCGACGACCCGAATGACCCTTATTCCGTCATCGCCTATACCGGCGCCCTGCGCAGCGCGATTACCCAGATTCAGGAAACCTATCCGTTTATCCGGATCGTCATGATGTCCCATACGTTCTGCTGCAGCATCAACGACGAAGGCAATTACCAGAACGGTGACAGGGCGGACCTTGGAAACGGCACATTGAGTCATTATCTGCGCAAAGCATTAGACGTAACGGGGGACTGCGGCGTTTCCCTTATCGACAACTTCTATGGCTCTGTCAACGAAGATAATTATCTGGACTATATGGTGGACTATATCCACTTCAACGAAGCGGGACAGGAACTGCTTGCAGAGCGTTTCGTCGAATGTATCCTGCCGGATAAATCGGAATAACATTTGTTATTTATAATAACACTTGCTATTATATTGTGGTAATGGTCTAAATAATCAATAAATTAGTATTCTACAGAAAACAATTCTTCAAAATCAAAAGCATCGATGATCAGGCGCATTTGTTCCAGCGCCTGTTTCATTTCTGCTTCCGAGGTAATCTCACAGCTCCCATCCGCAAAACACTGCGTCATATAATAGTTGATATCTTTATGATAATGGCTGTAATCCGCATAGTTGTTTAAATCCGTCACTATCCACTCTTGATTTGGGAAGAAAAAGAGTCTCACATTGTCATAGGCAAGCAGCCTGTCTGCAATGTATTGATACTCCGTCATGGTAGCTTCCAAATGGTTTTCCTGTATCACATCGTTCCAATACAGAATACTATAAGGCGGGAAAAAAACGTAGAAAACCGTTTCCGCATTTTCTTCGATATAAGGGCAGATATTTACGGCAAGATTCTGTTCCAGATTCTCAAGATAAGCATCCGCCGGTGTCTCTTCCTCTACTTTCTGGGGCCGCACATAATTGTGCATGACCCATTGTTTATTATAATATTCATCCGTCCACCAGCTCTCATAAACCGTGGCAAGGTCCGTTTTTTCCGGATCTGCAAGCGGTCGCAGGATATAATTCAAAAACACATCCTTATTCAGCAGATACTGGATATCATTCACCCCATACCCGTCATAGAGATAGGCTGGAATCGGATACTTGGTTTCCTCTACGCCGCTTGTATAAGTCATGACATCAATTCCAAGAAACACCGCCTCCACCCGGTTATCGCTCTCAAAAATAATTTTCATAATATTGGACTCATCTCTCGGATAAGCGCCGCTGTAGCTTAATTTCATGGTGCGGCGTTTTAGCAGCTCTTCAAACCAGCGCGTGTTAAAATTCACCGTCATGGACGACCCGAGGATAACGCTGTCATATTCCATATTTTTCGCCATGCCCGGATTCTGACTGAGCTGATTGTCCACCAGATAGGGAAACTCTTCAAGCGGCGCATGATAGTGAAAAAAAGGGTCCACATAGAAGACAATCCCCGCCACTATAAAAAGTGACATCAGTGTCACTGCTATGCCAATGCAAAAATATTTTTTAAAAGAATCCATATCCCCAAGCCACTCTCCTTTTAAAAATTAAAATACAAAAACGTGCTGACCTGCGAAAATGACAGAATGCACCAGACAAAAACGACGCCAAATAAAACTGCCGAAAACGCCCTTCCCTTCACATGCTCCGCAATCCCTGCTGCATTGCGCCCGCACATCGCAAGCAAAACGCTGACGACAAGCATGAAAATCATCAGAAAATAGCCGCTATAGGGCGCCTTGTCCAGATGCAGCGCCTTTATGACATACCAAAATTCATCCAGCCGGAAACATTCCGCCAAAGATAGCGATACTTTCTGCACATTCCCGCGAAGCGCCACAAGCAGCAGCCGGTTCGCCTGCACGATATTTTCCGCCCTAAAATAGACCCACGCCACACTCACATAAAGAAACAGGCAAATTCTTGACACCCATGTTGACACAAGTGTCACTTTTATGGAAAAGCGTCCCTGCCACCATCTTGTCATCACATACAACACACCATGCAGCATTCCCCACAAGAGGAAATTCCAGCCCGCTCCATGCCATAATCCGCTAAGCAGAAACACCAAAAGAAGATTGACATACATCCTGCCCTTTCCTTTGCGGTTTCCCCCCAGCGGGATATAGACGTAGCGGGTAAAAAAACGATTCAGCGTCATATGCCAGCGTTTCCAGAAATCCACGATATTGACCGCCTGGTACGGTGAATTGAAATTTATGGGGATTTCCATGCCAAGCATACTGCCGACGCCCCTTGCCATGTCGCAATAACCGCTGAAATCAAAATACAGCTGCAATGTATAAGACAGGATGACGATTAGCGCATCCGCCCGCCCCAGCAGCCCGATATGAAGATAGCCGTAATCCACGCCGGCTCCAAGCGTATCCGCCAGAATGACCTTTTTAAACAGCCCTAAGACAAATAAAATCCACCCTCTTGCAAAACGCTCCCATTGGAATTTCTTTTCCGTCATCGTCTCAAACTGTCCAAGCATTTCCGCCTGACTTACAATCGGTCCGGCAATCAATTGTGGAAAAAAAGAAACAAACAGCGCATAGGGAATCAGACCGCAGTTTCTGATTTCCCCCCGGTAAGTGTCTGCCAGAAAACCAATCTGCTGAAACGTAAAAAAACTGATTCCCAAAGGCAGCAGCACATGTCGCAGCGCATAAGAACTGCCTGTCGCCGCATTCAGACTTGTGATGAAAAAGTCATAATATTTAAAATAAAAAAGCACGGATAAATTCGCTGCCACAGCGCCAAAAAGAAGCCATTTCGCCGCAGCCTTAGACAACTTTCGTGACAGCAGCTTATGAAACAGATAATTCCCGGCAATGCTGACAACCATAATCAGAAGATATTCTACCCGGAAATAACCGTAAAACCAGAAAGACATCGCTATCAGAAAAAGCTGCGCCCCCTGCTTCTGTTTCCAGTGCACCAGAGCATAATATCCTATCAGACATATGGGGAAAAATAGAAATACAAAAATATAGGAATTAAATAACATGTGTTTCTCCCTTACTTGCCAATTTCTGCATCTTGGTAAATGAGATAGGTATCCGTCTGCGCATACAAATCAAAGCCGTAATCCGTCAGCGGTTCCTGAACCTGTCTATCTTTTTTCAGGATGACATAATTGCAGCCATACTTCCTCGTCAGCTCCACGAAAGATTCCGTCTCTATCTCTTCGGTCTGCTCCATCGCTTCATACATGTCGTTATAATAATCCCATCTTGCAATCAACATTTCCCTGCCATAAGGCATATTGATTCTTGTGGAATACTGCCGGATATAATAGATGAGATCCGCCGGAACCAGCGCCGTCACGCGCCCCTCTTCCGGGTCGATTAACCTGGCCACTTCCACCGCTTCCCCCGGCAAATGGTACGGATTTTCCGCTTTCGTAATATGCTCGCTCTGATATACCAGCCTGCCGCATACCACAATCGTAAAACACATCAGCACAAGTCCGATTCTTCTGCCCCATTTATGTTCTCCGCAAAGCTTCAAAGCCCCATAGGCGCTGATAATGCTCATCGGCACCAGCCAGAGCAGACGGTAATACGTTTCCACATCGTTTAAAAGCCGCACAAACCCTTTCCGAAACAGGGGGCAGAAGAAACAGAAAAGCAGAAACGTCGGCAGATAAACAAACAGCGCGCGGCAAAGTTTGTCCTTTTCCTTCATCCACAGATAGAATAGAAAAAACAAAAAAATGCCGAACAGATATTTATTTTCATGATATCCTACATAATTTTGGAAAATCACCAGACTTTCCAGAAAAATACCCCACATAACGCCGTCCGCCTTTCCTTGGATTTCGCGTAACTATTCAACAAGCTGAATCATTATGATTTTTCAATGTAATAACGCCAGATAAAGCAACACATACACTGCATTCGGTATACAGGACAATCCCAGTTTCAGCAGTATTTTCCAATCACGCTCCGCCACCGCCAGACAGAGAGCCGCTGCCGCCAGAAGAATCGTTATCAGAAAAACAGCCAGGGAACTGCTCGCCCCCGCCGTAAGATTCAGGCAGACAAGCAGCGCCCACAATCCCGCACTTTTTCCCTTTTTATCCTGTTTCCTGCCATAAATCCATAAGAGCAGCAAAACCGTCATCGGCGCCACAAAATTACCCATGACAGATTTCCCCTGCCATGTCCTTGTTAAGAAAAAGGTCTCATTCGTATAAATCGACACATTTCCAAACATCTGAAACATCGCCATCAGAATGAGGAAAAAGGGAATTTTCTGCCGCCCGGAAGGAAAAAGCGCTTTGCCGATTTCATAAAAAATAAGGTAAGTAAGCGGTATCAGCACAAGCGGCATGACCACATGGGATACGATTGTCGCATGAAGGTCTGCCTGTACTGCCACAAACGCAATCCACATCGGAAAAACCGCCATCGCATGCCGCACGTCCAGACTCGAAGAAATGCCTGTATACGGAAGATTCCGATACATGGCGCCGCTCTGCTGCGCCATCAGGGAATGCACCACATAAAAAGCGTCGTCCCCGTCAAAGGAAGAATAAGTCAGCGCCATATAAAGCTGAAATCCCAGCAAAAGAAAGAACAACAGCCACGCTATTTTCGTTTCGATATCCAGCCCGCGCCAGTCGATGTCCGAAAGCCGGAACCAGACGGTCTTCTTTTCCACGCTTTCCGTCCTTTTCTGCGCCAGATACCACAATATGATTCCCAGCGCGGCAAGCAGAATCGCCAGCACGGTAAAGATGCGCAGGACAACCAGGAAGTTATCATACTGAATCCATAACACCGCCGGAACCGCGACAACTTCAAAAACCGCCCACATGACAAGATATCCGGCAAGCAAAATGACGCCCGGATTTTTTTTCGGAGCCACGGTAAAAGAAAGCGGAATGATGCCGATACAAAATGGGATGGCCAGGAGCCAGAATAGGAGGGATATTAGGGATATTATTGAAATTATCAATTTGAGGACTGCCTTTCTTATAGTTTGTGGTTTATAATTTGTAGTTCATAGTCTGAGTTCATAGTTTGTAATTTATAATTTATGGTTCATAGTTTATGGTCCATTTCTAAATTCACATGGCTCTAGTTTACCGCAAATCCCGCAAGATGTCCACTCCAATCCGGCTGGATATCACGCAAAATTATAATTGACATAATCCCACAATTTCTATACTATGATAGTATGATAGTAACAATATGAATTGAGTAAAAACTGATTCCACGATTCAGTTCAAATAGCACATGTTATTTTTCTATTTATACCATCTCAATTTTCTAGATCACTATTAATTTTTATTTTTACTATCTAATATTTCCACCTTTTAACACCTTTACACTATTAACACTTTCAACATGACAAGGAGGATGTTACTTATGAGTTTTAAGAAAAAGAGTGTGGGCAGAATGTTATCTACATTCCTTGCCGCAGCAGTAATGGTCACCTCCGTGCCACAGTCTGTCCTGACTGTGAATGCAGCAGAAACTGCGGGAGCAGAAATTACCCCCCCCCAGTCAATAATTGCCACGGATACTGACACGCCAGACACAGAGCTTCCGACGGGAAATGATCCTCAAGAAGCGTCCGACCAAGGCGGTACTTCAGACACAGACGCCGGTACAGAAACCCCCGCAGAAAATTCGTCTGCGGATACAGCGCCGGATACAGATACTCCGACAGATACGACCATCAATACGGATACTCCGGCTGATACGGCTACGGATATCCCGACTGATGCAACTACTGACACGGATAGTTCTGCAGATACGAATACTGACAAGGATATTCCAACAGAGCTTACCCCGGATACGGATACCCCGGCGGCTGATGAACCGACGACGTTTGTCGTCAATTTTGATGATAACGGGCATCCAGACGCCCACGGCGACGGCGAAAAACCTCAAATGAACAAATATGTTACGGCAGGCAGCAAACTTGTGGAAAGCGAAATGCCGAAACTTATCGATGCGGGATTCGTCTTAGACGGCTGGTACAAAGACCAATTATGCACCGAGCCGTGGGATTATGAAAATGATACGGTGACATCGGATATAACGCTGTATGCGAAATGGACAGCGGTTTATACCATTACTTTTGATTTGTACGGACATGGCATAACCGAAGAAACCGAAAAAAACGATGGGAAAATCATCAAAGAAAATATTCCCGCTGGCAGCAAGCTTATCGAAAGCGAAACGCCGATACCGACCCAGGCAGGATTTTTCTTTGAAGGCTGGTATAAAGATGAATTATGGACCGAACGGTGGGATTATGAAAATGATACCGTAACAGAGGATTTGACCCTGTATGCATTATGGACTAAAAATTGTACCGTTACCTTTGATTTTGGCGAACATGGCGTTAAAGAAGGCGCCGACGGCACCCCTGAAAAAATCGGCACAATCATCAAGAAAGATATCCACTCCGGCGATCTGCTTGAACAAACCGACGATTTAAAACCCACCGAGGATGGATGGAATTTTGAAGGCTGGTACAAAGACGAAACATTCACGCAGATATGGGATTTCAAGAAAGACTATGTAATAGAGGATATGACGCTGTATGCGAAGTGGGAAGATGTCGCTGGAAAATTTGTCGTTACCTTCAATTTATCAGGGCATGGTGTAAACTTCTTCCAATATATATCCTCTGACACCACTGACAATAAAATCGAGAAGCCGGAAACTCCGACTGCCTTTGGATACCTTTTTGAAAACTGGTACAAAGAAGAAGCTTGTACCACACCTTGGAATTTCGAGACAGATACAGTTACCGCGGATATTACTTTATACGCGAAATGGGACGAACGCTTCTATGACGTGACCTTCCAGTCAGAGCATGGCACTGTTCCTTCCCAAAAACAGGTCAAGGAAGGTGCACTGATTGAACAAAGCGCTGACTTGCAGCTAACAGAATCTGGATTTAGTTTTGAAGGCTGGTACAAAGACGCCGAGCTGACCCAAAAATGGGATTTTGAACAGGATACGGTTTTGGAGCCAACCACCTTATACGCTAAGTGGTTAACGCTTTACACTGTCACCTTCAACCTGTCGGGACACGGTGAGGATATCATAAAGACTGATATCAAGGCTGGCAGTCTCTTAGACCCGGCTAGTATCTCTGTGCCCGCGGTAGATGGTTTTCACTTTGAAGGCTGGTATAAAGACGCCGAATTTAAAGAACAATGGAATTTCTATACAGATACGGTACAGAATAACATCACCCTATATGCGAAGTGGGAAGATGTCGCTGGAAAATTTGTCGTTACCTTTGATTTAAGAGAGCACGGTATGAATTTCTACAGCTATGTCAAGGCAGACAGCTTAGTGGAAAAACCGGAAGCCCCCACGGACGACGGCTGGATTTTCTTAGACTGGTACGGCAACGAGGACTACACGGAAAAGTGGAATTTTGAAAAAGATAAGATAACGGAAGACACGACGCTGTATGCGAAGTGGAAAGAAGAAGAAACGCTCCAGGTTCAGCCGATAGAACCGCTGACCTATACTGGAAAAGCGTTAAAACCGACTGTCACCGTCTATATCGGCAATGAAGAATCACAGATGTTATTAAAAGCGGGCAAAGACTATAAAATCACCTATAAAAACAACAAACAGAGCAATGCCGCCACAGCAGAACAACTGAAAGCAAAAGGGGACTGGCTGGAAGATGTGGATACTCTGGAAGGCGGCAGCAGCGCCACGGGCGAGAGAGTTGCGGGCGGTTTTAACCCGTTGCTGCCCTATGTCCTCATCGAAGGCAAAGGAAACTATGAAGGGAAACTCTATGTGAATTTCGTCATCAGCCAGGTTGTCATCGGTGGGGTTGTCATTGATAATAACGGTAATGAAATCTCTCAGGAAGCCGCTGGCATTACGCTGAAATACAATGACCAGTTTGCTACCGGCAACTACAAAAAAGACCAGAAAACCATAACTTCCCTCAAATATAAGGCTGCCTTAAAAGAAGGCGCCGACTATACGGCAAGCATAGAAGGAGAAGGCGTAACGACCAACGGTTCCCTCATACCCAAAGACGCTCCAATCTTTAATACAGAGGACGGCGGCGGCACGCTCACGCTGACCATTACCGGCATCGGTAACTATACGGGCACGATTGTAAAGACTATTCTGGTAGGCGCCCAAAATCACCTGATGAAAAATGTCAAAATATCTCTGGGCAGCAAGTGTAAATCTAAAGTCTTCGATCCGACAGCATATCCAGAAGGCGTCAAGCTGACACCGGCATGGCAGGAAACCATAGAGGAACCAAAAGAAGATAAAGACGGAAACCCTGTCGAGGATAGTAATGGTGATTACGTCATGGTCAAGAAGACCTACTATAAGCAATGGATTGACGGTCAGTGGGTGACAGCATCAGACCTTGACTCTGAGGACCCAGAAACCGGCAACCTCATCAAAGGAAAACTTGACAAAAACAATGCCTATACCGTAAAGCAGGGAAACAACTGGCTTCAATACGACGTGGACTTTGACGTCAGATATCTTAATAACACCGGCACAGGCACCGCTACCATGATTCTGGAAGGGAAAAATGGCTACATCGGCACGAAGAGCGTTACTTTCAAGATTACCGGCAAAGCGTTCAACGGCAATACCGTAAAGATTGCCACCGATGAGGACGGAAACGGATGGGTTTCCAAAATGACCTATGACGGAACCGAAAAGACCCAGTCTGTAACGCTGGTAACGAAAAAAGGCACTACGAGTTATGGCTGCGGTCTCGAAGCGGGCGAAGAGGAAGATGTATGGGATGACAAAAAAGATGATTATGTGACAAAAAAGCACAAACACAGCAAAGACTGCGACCCAACAGTAAATCCCGACCGTGTCTTCACGGAAGGAGCAGAGGGGGATTATACCGTCTCATACAAGAACAACGTAAACCGCGGAACCGCTACCGCCATTTTCACCGCAAATCCTTCTTCTGGTTATCAGGGCAGCTTTAAGAAAACCTTTAAAATCGTGGGTATCGACATGGCGGAGTTTATAAACTTTGAAAGCACAGAAGGCTCAATAGGACCGCAGTATACGGATAAAACCAGCGGAACGGATGAATATGGGGATCCTATCACCATACCAGTCCTTCAGGGAACCCGATATTTGGAAGAAGACTTTCCGGTGCCTTATACAAGACTTGGTGCGACTTTCCATAATATTATCCTGACGCATAAAGATACCAATGCCACCCTGACGTTGAACCAAGATTATACGATAAAGTATTCCAATAACAAAACCATTACGCCTGATAAAAAAACTCTACTATATAAAGAAAAAGTAGAGGACGACTGGGATGAAGATGGAAACGTAACAAAATGGCATTGGGAATACGAATATGAATATTCCCCGGACAAAGCCAAAATGGGCGTCCTAACCATCACCGGAAAGGGCAACTATACCGGGAAACTCACCATAAAATATGTCATTAGCAAAGGGGATTTTGATAATGAACACCTGCAGGTAGAGGTAGCACGTTCGGCATACAATCCGAATACAGCTTCCTATAAGCCCAAGGTCACCGTCAAAACTGAGAAAGATGGAACGCTTTCCGCTAAAGAATATACTGTTGAATATCACAACAATAAGAAAGCTGAAGTCAACGCATGGTGGAATGACCAAAATGGCAGCGCGCCAGCGCCCTATGTCACCGTCTCAGTCAAGAGTTCTTCCAAGTATGAAGACCTGACCAAAGACGAGGATGGCGAATACAATGCGCCTACCCAAAATGCAGACATGGAATTTTATAAAAACAAGCTGACGGCCAATAATCTCTATATTATCATTGATAATGATAATCCAAAAGAGCTTGTCTATACCGGCAGCCAGGTAACGAATGTCAGCGCGCGGGTTTACTACGGCGCCCCGGCAGCTGTTAAACAGGCAAAGAAAGCCAAAGTAACCAATAACCGGCTCCTTACTGCCCCTGTACCTGAAAACGGTGATTACAGCGGCGGATACGGACTCACTCTGCTGACAGAAGCCACAGAAGGAATTGACGGAAATTACACAGTCACCTACGGTAAAAATAATACCGTCGGCAAGAACAAGGGAAGCATCACGATTACCGGTCTGGGCGAATACGGCAGCAGCGTCACACAGAAATTCACGATTTACAAGAGCCCTGTTTCTTATCGGGTAACGCCGCTTGCAGAGCCGGAAGAATAGAGAAATAAGTAAAGATATCCTAATCCCCGTTTGTCCGCAAAAGGCAGACGGGGATTAAAACTGCGCTGTACAACAGCCGCCAAACATGTTAAGATAATGAATATAGCAAAAGATATCGCATACAAGAATCGAGGTTTCTATGAAAAAAATATTGATTATCGGCGCAGGTCCCGCCGGTCTGACCGCTGCCTACGAACTACTGAAACAAAGCAAAGAATACGAAGTCGTTGTTTTTGAAGAAAGCGAAGCCATGGGCGGCATTTCCAAAACGGTAAACTATAAGGGCAACCGCATGGATATGGGCGGACACCGCTTTTTTTCCAAAGTGCCAGAGGTCAATGAATGGTGGAACAATATGCTGCCACTGCAAGGCGCTCCCACTTATGACGACATCGTTTTAGGGCGCGAAATGACGCTGACTCCCGGCGGTCCCGACCCGGAAGAAGTAGACAGGGTTATGCTCCGCAGACACCGGGTATCCCGTATTTATTTCAACAAAAAGTTTTTCGACTATCCGATTTCCTTTAAATTTGAAACGTTTAAAAACATGGGTTTAATCGCTACGCTGGAAGCCGGATTCAGTTATCTTGCATCGCTTTTACACAAGCGCAAGGAAAATTCCTTAGAGGACTTCTACATCAACCGCTTCGGCAAGAAGCTTTACTCCATGTTCTTTGAATATTACACGGAAAACCTCTGGGGCAGACACCCCCGTGAAATCGCTCCCGACTGGGGCACACAGCGCGTAAAAGGGCTTTCCATTCTGACGATTATCAAAGACGTGTTCGGAAAAATGCTGCCCGGCAAAGAAAACCGGGAAGTAGAAACCTCTCTGATTGAAGAATTCAGCTACCCCAAGCTGGGACCGGGGCAGTTATGGGAAGTGACCGCAGAAGAAATCAGGAAACTCGGCGGCGTCATCCTCACCAACAGCAAAGTTACCGGCTTTCATAAAAATGCGGACAACCAAATTACGTCCCTGACCTATGAAAAAGATGGGGAACAAATCACAATGGAAGGCGATATTTTCATCTCTTCCATGCCCATCAAGGATCTGGTTGCCGGTATGAACGATGTGCCGAAACGCCCCGCACAGATTGCCGCCGGGCTTCCTTACCGCGACTATATGACCGTAGGCGTCCTGCTTCCGAAGCTGAATCTGAAAAACAAAACAAAGTTTAAGACCATCGGCAACATCGTGCCCGACTGCTGGGTTTACGTCCAGGACCGCTCCGTACAACTGGGACGTTTCCAGATTTATAACAACTGGTCCCCTTATATGATTAAAGATTTGACGCACACCGTCTGGATTGGTCTGGAATATTTCGTCAATGAAGGGGATAAATACTGGAACATGTCCGATAAGAAATTTACCGCTTTCGCCGTCAGGGAAATGGTAAAAATGGGCTTAATCGATAGTCCGAAAGACGTGCTGGACTCCCATGTGGAACGGGTGAAAAAAGCATATCCCGCTTATTTTGACACTTATAAAGATATCGACGTCTTAGTAGATTACTTAAAAACCATCGACAATCTCTATTGTGTCGGACGCAACGGGCAGCACCGTTACAACAACATCGACCACTCCATGATGACTTCTTTTGAAACCGTCAAAAATATCCTTGGCGGCGTCAAGAATAAAGATAATATCTGGAATGTCAATACGGAAAAGGGATATCATGAGGATAATAAGTAGAAAAAGAAAGCGTGGGTGAAACCACCTGCGCTTTTTATATGCCCTTATCTAACCCCTTCTTCCAACGCCGCCTCTATCACTTCCTCAACCAGCTTCATCCCTTCCGGCTTAAAATGCACACCGTCCGTAATATATTGATGCATATTCTCAATCGTAATGCCGCACTCCTCCAAGTCGATGACAGCACAGTTTTTTGCTTCGGCAATGATTTTAATCTGTCTGCTGTAATCTTCCGCTGTCATGCCTAGTTTATTTTCAAGCGTTACAAAGGGCTGCTTGTCATTTCCCCAATCCCCGATTTGGGTTAACGTACAACAGAAAATCTGGGAACTTGGATACTGCGCCTGCAGCTTATCCAGCATCAGGCAATAGGCGTCGCTAAAATTCTCGATAACGCCCTCTTCCACGATATCCGTCCCGTCATTGTCCCCTATCGGCACGCTTATGAGCAAATCATTGGTTCCCATATAGACGATGATGATATCCGGCCAGACCCCGCCGCCGCACAAATCGCCGATGCGGTAATCGCTGCACCCATACTTAGGGTCGTCCGTACTCAGGGAATCCCCCACACAGGTGCTTCCGGCACTGGAACCATTTACACATAG
Source organism: Muribaculaceae bacterium (assembly GCA_023663465.1). Lineage (GTDB taxonomy): Bacteria > Bacillota > Clostridia > Lachnospirales > Lachnospiraceae > UBA3282. The sequence continues at coordinate 42,710 of JAMPHJ010000003.1, forward strand.
CTCCAGACCCGTATGTTTCAAGAGGATATCCCACCAAGTCTGACTAATGTCCGTCAATTCCCCGTTTCTCGGAAAAAAGTCTACATATCCGCCCGGAATCCAGCCTTCGTAAGTAGAAAGGCTGTCCCCTAAGATAGAGAGGGTCTTTCCTGCCATTTTCTCTGTTATTTCCTCCCGCTGCGTCTGATTCGTCTGCGATGCATCTTCGCCATCGGCATTCTTTTTCTGACTACCGTCCGAAGCGCCATCGGTATTTCCTTCTCCACTGCTTTCCAAACCGCCGTCAGCACTTTCCGACGCAGACAACTCTTGCGCCTGTGTTCCATCCTCTGTCTGCGCCTGCTCCGTATCATTTCCCGCCGTTTCTTCCTGTACGCCGCACGCCGATACCGCAAAACATAAAAGAATTCCCAGCAAGGCACAGCAACATTTACAGCATTTTCTTCTGATTGTATTTTTCCTCACGGTGATAACCCCTGTCCCTTTCGCAACCGCCTATTTTTTCTTCTTGAATACGGACTGTCTTGCACCATGCATCTTCTCGTGATGCTTGAGCACATCGTCCACTGCGTCCATCCGCAGTCCGGCATCTATGAAGTCGCAGTTTTTACAGAACGGATAATTCTGTCTGCCATCTTTTACCGCATCCCGCAGCTCCTGATATTTCTGACTGTTCCAGCCTTCTTTCAGGGGCACTTCATGTAAATTGGCGAGGTCGGTCACTTCAAAATTGTCACAGCAGCAGATACCGAGTTTTCCATTCGGCATAATCCACATATCCGTATAAGGCATCAGACAGGTTTCTTTGATGATTTTCCCCTTCGACTGCTTATTCGGCGCACTTCCCGCCCGGTTGGTCAATACTTCTTTCAGATACCGTATCTGTATCAGGATATCCACATCTTTGAACTCTTCCGGGTGTTTCATGACGTATTTATAAATCTTCTGGATATTCTCATGCAGCTTCATATCCAAACAATAGTTATTGATAATCAGCTGGTCGATATAAGGCACAATCGCCTTGACTTTGGGGATATCCAGCAGCAATCCGTTCGTAGACATGAAGATAAAAGCGTCCGGCAGCTGCTCCCTGGCATACTTATGAAATTCCACAATTCGCTTATCCAGCCACGGTTCGTTATTGCCATACAGCGTAAGATGCCCTTTATATCCCCAATCCCGTAACTGATCGATGATGGAATAATAAATCTCATCCGGCATCTTCATATAAGGACGTTTTTCCGCATGGATATTGGCAGTACAAAACTCGCAGGTACTGTTGCAGCGGTTTACCGTCTCCAAATTAACGATAAGCGGATGGGGCGCTTCTTTCTGACTGTAAAAATAATCGATATACTGTTTCTGCTGTTTTCTCCTCGTCAGAAACTGTAATTTCAAATAGCTCTCGGTTGACAGTCTAGGCAGGTATTTTCTGGCGTTCCAGCCAAGCGCTCCTCCAAAATTGTGTACTCTGATTGGCATAATATTCTCTCCTTTATCCTTGTTCAATTATCCTTAATTAGATAATTACAAAACTATGATTTGCAGCCGTCCGTTGTACACATTCTGGAGCTTTCGTTTTGCAATTACCTACTATCCCTAACAAATTTCCCTACTAAGTTCAACTCTGATAAACATAAATGGTATAACTTCCATCCTCAGAAGTATACTGATTTAGCAGCAAAAGTCCCGCTTCCTCTGCATTATCAAGCTCCAGTCTGGAAAAAATATACTTTCCTCCAAGCGCCCGGAAGCTGTCTGCGTCGATATAGATATCATAATCCGTGACAGGAAGCGTCTTGACGGCGCCCACGATGCTTAAATCGGTCCCGGAATACAGATACGCCCGCGCACCCCAGTCGTCATAATAGATCCGGGTTTCTTCCACCCGCGCCAGCGCCGGGGCGATAATCTTGCGAAACTCCTCTTTATACTGCTGCGTATAGAAACCAAGATAGCCATCCAGGGTCGCAATATCGTTATATTCCAGAACGGCGGGGTGCATTCCGTAAGCAGCGGACCATTCGCCGCCGTATCCGATATCCTCTTTGATTTCCTCAAATAACTCCGTGGCATAAAACTGTTCATAGTCCAGCCCGTCCACTTCCGTCCCATGAAAAAATTCATACGCCCGATAATAGCATGTGTAATAAATATCATTATATCTTGTCGGCGTTAAAATAACAACCAGAACTGCTGCACAAATCACTAAATTTGCAAGCCATGTCCGCCAGATACCCGCCTCATAGAGCCTTTTTAGAATCAGAAACAAGGCGCTGTACCATAGAAACGGGTTAAAGAAAACCGTCCGGTTAAACTGAAACCCTTTTAACGGCGGAAGCAGCGTTTCCACCAAGGAACGGACAGGACCGCAGTCGTAAAGACCATACACCACACTGTTGAACACCAGAAACAGCATACAAAAGTTAAATGCATCATGCCAGATTTCACGCGTCTGCTTTTTCCATATATAACATGCGTTATTAAATATAAAATAGAGCATACAGACAGGCAGCACTACTTTCGTATGTACGCCGTCCGCATGAAAAATACCCTCTTTCCACACAGTACCTATCTCACGAATGATTTCCGGCAGGGATAAACTGGCGTTGACCATCGTAGAGCGTATCGTCTCTTCACTGCCAAAGAGCATCTGCCCAAACAGACGGTATTCGCAGACCACATAGCCAGACGCCAGCACAAATAACGCCAGCACAAGCCGCCACGCCGGTTTCTTATCTTTGATAGAAAGCCATAGGATCGCAATCACCAGATACCCCAGGATAAAAATACCCATATAAGAAAAATAAGATACCAACGGATACAGAAACAACGCCGCATACAGCCCTTTCGAGGGTTTGCGGTAGATTCTGATAAACAGGTACGCCGCAAGCGGCATGGACGCAAACGCAAAGCCATACGCGGGGAAAACGTTCAGGATACCGTAAACAAAGCCCGTCATATAGACAATGGGACGAAGCTCTAAGTACTTTTCCGGATACAGCTCTTTGATGAGAAGCCGGAAGGAAAAAATAGCAATGGCAATTTTAAGCAGCAGTCCCAGCACATATGCCGTAAACGTAGGAAAAATCATGTATAACGCGCTGTAAAGTGACAGCTCTGTCGGTAAATTATCCCTGCTGATTCCGCCGAGAAAAGGCACGTCCACACCATGCTTCCAGAAGGAACCCGTATTTTTTAACATCTGGTACTGCGCCAGAAACAAGTCCATGTTATCATGCACCGCAATATAGCTTCTTTCCCCATAATAAAGAAAAACGCCGGCTTCCAACAGCACAAAACCCGCTATCGGAAACAAAAACCAGTATCTGGTCAGCCATAGAAACCATTTCTGCTGTGTCAGTTTTGCCAATTTCGCCATTTTAATAACGATCCCTTCCCGGCTCTGCAGCCTAATTTCCTCTGTTTTTCCGGGTCTTGCGGAATACGAAAAGTTTCTGCCCGAAGAAATTTAGGAAAACAAACAATACCATGCCAAGTATCATGGCAATATTCTCTACAACCGTAACGGAATAAGCGCTTAAAACATGCCGTACAAGCGGCTTCGCCACGCCATAAGCAATCAGGTAACAGAAGATGATATTGATTGCAAACCGCCATGGCAGCCCTTTATCTTTTTCATTCTCTTCCACTTTAAACGTCACTTTGGAATTGGCATGGTAGGAAAAAACGCTGCCGATAAAATAAGAAATGCCGCTGGAAAGCCAGTAATTCCAATGAATCAGATTGTACAGCGCCTCCATGATGCCCACCCCCATCAGCGTATTGCATACGCCCACGATGCCAAAATGTATCACTTCCATAACAAATTCTTTGTTTTGCTCATAAAGCGCTTTTATCTTGTTCAACCCAAACCTCCGTATCAAATCAAAAAAATGCCAACGAAACGTAACATGCAAACGAAAACAGTATTCCAACAAAAAGAATCCGCGAATGACAAAATACCCGATTTCGGATATTGCCATGAAAAACAATTTCCTGTACAATATTTGTGCAGACGCTGTCAGCGTTCTGACGCCAATTTTCAATCTAATTCTCCATGCTGCCAATATCCTGCGATGTTTGTGCCGGACGTTGCAGACGTCAGCACAAACTCGCGGTTGAAAAATCTTTGATTTTTCAACCTATACTCTAATATACACAATCTAAGTGAATTTATCAAGAAGAGAGGTAAGATATGCTAACATTAAAAGTTCACCACATCGGGTATCTCGTAAAAAAAATGAATGTTGCCATCCATTCTTTTCAAACCCTTGGGTATCAGATTACGCAGGAACCCATCTACGATACTATCCGCCAGGTCGATATCTGCTTTTTAGAAAAAGACGGCTGCTGCGTAGAGCTGGTCTGTCCTGTTTCTGACACATCTGTCGTTTCTGGGCTGATGAAAAGATTCAAAAACAGTCCCTACCATATCTGCTACGAAGCCGCCGACTTTGAAAAAGATCTTGCAGAGCTTACCGCAAACGGTTTTTTTGCCATCGATACGCCGACTCCCGCTCCCGCCCTGCAAAACCGCGAGGTCGTCTTCCTGTCCAATGCAGCCATCGGAATGATAGAATTAATCAGATAATTTCCAACACCCTGCAATGCCGGCCTATTCGGTGGGGTAGAAGTCCGCGAGAATCATTTTAATAATAGGTTCCGCATAGGTTCTTCTGCCCGCGGCTGATAGATGAATGCCATCCTCCAGATATTCATCCGCTGTATAGGCGTTGATGCCGCTCTTCTCTAAAGCGTCATAGAGAAGCACATTTTCCTGCTTATGCTGTTCATACACATAGTCGCACAATCCGCCGTAAGACACAAGCGGGCCATAATCATTGTTCATGGAATAACTGTCGCCCACGAAAACTTCCGCATCAAAAAACTGGCAATAATGCGGTCTGCATATGATAATTTTCGCATCGGGGAAACTCCCATGCAGCAAGGTAACCGCCAGCTCCAGGGCGCCCACATAAGTATGCGGCTCATCCGCAATCCTTGTCTCACCGTCCGATAAATAACGGTTATTCGGCAGCTTGGAGAAAAAGTCATTGATACCGTACTCAATAATGAAATAATCCGTCTTGGAAAAATCGCATTCCTCTAAAACTTCACCGGCACGATATCCTTTCAGACAGCTTCCGTCAATATTCCCGACAATCGCGTTGACCACGCCCAGCAGGGAGCAGGAATTCCACTTATTGAAATCATACCGTTCATCCGGCAGAAGCGCCGCCGTCGTTCCGCCTATCGCCATATTATAGGTCTGCGCATTGCAGCCGGCGCCGATTAAGTCTGCAACGCCGCCGTCTCCTCTGGCATTGTCCAGAATACTGTCGCCCATAAAGACAATCTGCATATCATATTGTCGATTATTGTCTTCTGCTGACTCCTTGGTAGTCTCCGGGGTTTCTTCCTGCACGCCGGCTACATCTTCTGAAAGTTCGTTTCCACTCACCGTCAAATGATCCGGTTCCTCCTGCATTTGATTGCCCGCTTCCCCCTCGTCCGGCTCTTCGATGAGAATTTCTTCCGGGGCATCTAACGTCGCAGCATTTTCCTGTTCTGTAAGCAGCTCAAGCTGCTTGCGCGCGGCTTGCAGCTGCACTCTTCCATAGATGATTTCTATCAGCGCAAGAATACAAAAAACAATCATAATTGCAAACAATATGATTTTTCCGTTAATTCCCTTCCCTGCATTGTTTTTATTTTCCATTCTATACCATACTCCCTTCTATAGCCGCAATTACCTATCCGCGTCTATCATATCACAAATTCCGCCCCCAAAAACAAATATCCCTAATTATTAAACAAACCTTTCGTTTTTCTTAATATTTCCATGCTGCCTGAAAGCATGCCAACCCGTAGCGCCCTTTCCGACGTCCTGACCCTATTATTATTATATAACCAAAAATAACCAAATATGCCAGAAGCGCAGACCATGCAGTCCACGCTTCCCGCATCCTGAACTTATGCTTTTTCTTTATCCGCATTCGCACGCCTCATGACCAATGCATAGCGGTATTCAAAATCACGTCTGTTTTTCAGCGCAAGATTGGACAGGATAAGCCCTGCAAAAAAGGACTGTACCGCTGCAAGCCCTGTAAAGCCGCAGACAAACAACGTGGGAAACCGTAACACCAGCCCGGTCTCGATATAGGAAAGCAGAATCGGGATAAACATGACGACTGCGATAACCGCCAGAATCGCCGCGCACATGCCGAAGAACACGAAAGGCTTATAATCCCTGTAAAGCTTCACGATGGTATGCAGCACCTTGAATCCATCCGAAAACGTATTCAGCTTGGATTCGCTGCCTTCCGGGCGGTCCCTGTAATCCACGATAACGTTTTCAATCTGTAGATTATTATAAACCGCGTGAATCGTCATTTCCGTCTCAATCTCAAATCCCGTGGAAAGCACCGGAAAGGTTTTGACAAATCCATAGCTGAATGCCCGGTAGCCCGTCATGATATCCTTGATATTGCAATGAAAAAGCCGGTTGATACTGCCCCGGACAATCGTATTTCCGAAATTGTGAAAAGGGCGCTTATTCTCCGTAAAATAAGTGGAAGAAAGCCTATCTCCTATGACCATGTCCGCATTGTGCTCCAGAACCATGTCCGCCATAGCCCTTGCCTTATCCATCGGATAGGTGTCGTCGCCGTCCACCATGATATAGCATTCCGCCTCAATTTCACGGAACATGCGGCGGATAACATTTCCTTTTCCCTGCATATACTCATGCCGTATCTGTGCGCCCGCTTCCCTGGCAAGCTCTATCGAACGGTCGCTTGAGTTATTATCATATACATAAACAACTGCTTCCGGCAACGCCTCTTTTGCGTCTCTTACCACCTTGGCAATCGTTTTCTCTTCATTATAACAAGGTATCAAAACCGCTATTTTGTCCATCGATACTCTCCTTGTATTTTGCAGTCTGTGAAATTATAGTACCATAAAAAAATCCTCTTTAAAAGCCTTGATAGATAAATTCCGCTGCACTGTATTCCGGTCCGTAGCAGCCAAACAGAATCACATAAAATAACAGTGCATACCAGATTACCCACCGGACCGGCAGAATCCATTTTGCAATCAAATCCCGCACGGACGTCTTCTGCTGTATCAGGGAAACCATAAAAAGCAGCAGCAGTGAAAGGATGGCTATGAAAAACTCCACCTTGTCCAGTCCCAAAGTAAACAGGGAACCGTCCCATAAAATCTGTGGATTCCAAGCCGAAACAGCCGATTTCAGTATATGAAATGCTGCATTCACCGACTTGGCGCGGAAAAACAAATCGCCGATACATACCAGGAAAAACGTCCGCAATATGCGCAGCGCATTGACGCCTTTTCCATCCCTGCGAATATGCAGTTTATCCAGAAGCTTCCCGCAGGGTTCTTCCAGTAGCTCTTCCATCACGATATAGAACCAATGCAGCAATCCCGAACCTATGACGTACTTCCATTCGCCGCCATGCCATATTCCTACACTGAACCAGAGGATGAACATCGCCGCAAACGTCGTATACTGCTTCCCTCTTTTTTTCCCAAATTTCTTCTTCCATGACTTCCCCAGATTAACAAAAAAACGGGAACGCAGAAGCGGATAAAACACATAATCTTTCATCCACACGCCCAGCGTAATATGCCATCTGCGCCAATACTCTGAAATGCTTCTGGCAAAAAAGGGCGTCTGAAAATTTTCCGGTAAAATGAGCCCCAGACTTTCCGACAGGCCCAGCACGATATCCATACAGCCTGAAAAATCCGTATACAGCTGAAAGGCATAGAAAATCGTCGCAATCCATACAAACGCCCCCGGATAATCATAATACCGCTCATAGACGACGCCTACAAAAACGCCCAGTCTTTCGGCGATGACCAGCTTCTTAAAAAATCCCCAGAGCATTCTCTGTAAGCCTTTGGTCAACTGATTATAATCCAGAAAATGCGGTTTGAAAAACTGCTCCCCGCACTCCCGGTATTTCAGAATCGGTCCTGAAATTACCGCCGGAAAATACATGCCGTATAACGCCAGTTTTGCCGGATTCGGCTGGGACTCTGCAATCCCGTAGTAAACGTCGATTACATAGCCAAGCAGCGAAAAAGTATAAAAAGAAACGCCCAGCGGAACTAACAGCTCCATCCGTTGAAATACCTTATCGGGATAACCGAAAAAGGCGGCGATTCCATTTACCGTATGAATGCCGAAATTGATATATTTCAACAATACCAGAATGCCCAGATTCACCGCCAGCGTCGCCAAAAGCGCCAGTTTCTTCTTGCCGGGCGTCTCTGATGCCGTAATCGTTCTTGCGCCAAGATAACAGGCTGTTACAGAAACAATCGGATAAAGAATCAGTATTCCGTTATCCGTCAGCAGATAATAGGCGATGCTGCACAACAATAAAAACCCCCACTGCCATTTCTTAGGGATACTATAATATAGAATTAGAATCAAGGCAAAAAAACATATAAAATAAAAGGATGTAATACCCATTCTCGTTTCCATGCTCCTTATCTGTTATATTCTACCATAAAGGATAAATTTGTGCATCATCTTATTCTTTTTTGGTCCAATTTGTGGTAAACTCTTAGAAGGGTTTATGCAAACTGCCCAGATTGGAGTTTTCATTATGCTTTTTAATTCCATGACCTTTGGCGTTTTTTTAGTCATTGTGTTTCTTTTTTATTATATCGTCCCGCACAAATACAGATGGGCTTTTCTGCTGCTTGCCAGCTATGCCTTTTATATGAATCTGCACTTATGGTACGGCATTTTACTTTTCCTGACGACCCTGATTACTTATACGCTGGCGTTATCCTTAGAAAAAGCGCAGTCCGCCCGGCAAAAGAAAAGGACTCTGTTTTTCGGTATCCTGCCTTTTCTTCTCGTGCTTCTCTTTTTTAAAACTGCGAATCCGCTGATAGCGCTGTTTAATCAGAAACTTGCCACGGGTAGTACGTCCGCCTTGGGATTTTCCCTGGCGCCTCTCACATTAACGATTGTGCTGCCGGCGGGCATATCCTTTTATTTCTTCCAGTCCTTAGGCTATCTGATTGATGTGTACCGGGGGCAGCAGAAGGCGGAAACCCACTTCGGTTATTATGCCCTTTTTGTCTCTTTTTTCCCACAGCTTCTTTCCGGTCCCATCGGGCGGGCGAAAGACCTGCTGCCCCAATACAAAAAAGAGCGCCCTTTCCAATACGACACAGTTACTTACGGACTCAAACTGATGGCATGGGGTTATTTTAAGAAACTTGTCATCGCTGACGTTTTTGCGATAACTATCAACCGGATATATCACAATGTCCATAGCTATGTGGGTCTTGCTTTTATCATCGTGACGGTTATGTTTGCCATCGAGATTTACTGCGATTTTTCGGGATATTCCGATATCGCCATCGGCTGCGCGAAACTGTTTGGCATTGATTTGATGACGAATTTCAAAAGCCCCTACTTTTCTTATTCCATCAAAGAATTTTGGAGCCGGTGGCATATTTCCCTTTCCTCCTGGTTCCGCGATTATGTCTATATCCCCCTCGGCGGCAACAGGGTCTCTAAGTGGCGGCACTGTCTGAACCTGCTTATCACCTTCTTAGTAAGCGGCTTCTGGCATGGCAGCGCCCTTACCTATATCGTCTGGGGCGCGCTGCATGGTCTGCTCCAGATAGTGGAAACCTTCCTTTATCCCAAAGGAAAACAGCGCAGGAAACATTTCTGGCAGCTGCCTGTGACGTTTCTTCTGCTGTGTTTTACATGGATTTTCTTCCGCGCTGAGAGCATGGGGGACGCTTTCTGGGTGATTTCCCGCCTGTTCTGGGACGCTTCCCGCCCGCTCAATTATCTGAAAACCGCCGTTATCTGTCTGGACTTATCTTATGTGCAGGCAATGGGAATGGGACTTGCCGTATTATTACTTGGGATTTATGATTTCTTTTCGTTAAAATATGACGTTATCCGGGTGATTTCCCGGCAAAAATGCTTTATCCGCTGGCCCGTCTATACGCTTTTGCTCATCATCATCGCACTGTTTTCGGCAAAAGGCGTCGCCACGGAATTTATCTATTTCCAATTTTAATTTTTGACTAACCTCTCGCATAAATGGTCCGCGTGAAAGGAGCACGGTTATTTTATGAAAAAGCAAAAAGTTTATGATATCCTGCGTTTTGCGCTCAAATGTATCCTGATTCCGGCAGCCGCCGTATTAATCATCTACTGCCTGAACAAATCTTACCGCAGAATTGACGCGCAAAAATATCTGGACGTTTCTAAATTCATTACGTTGAAAGCAGAGTATGAAGAAGTCCAAATCGGCAATATCGGCAGCTCTCATGGCGCCTATAATTTTGATTACAGCGCGCTTACTGCGCTTGGATATTCCTGTTTCAATTTTGCCAACGCGAGCCAGAGTTACAACTATGACTATGCCATTTTAAAAGAATACGGGCACTATATGACGCCGGGAAGCGTTTTATTTATCCCGGTATCCTATTTTTCCTTCAATAACGAGGTGGTAAACGATACGGAAGCCCAGGCGATGAGTCTGCGCTATTACCACTGCCTCTCGCCGGAAAACATTCCCGACTATGATTTTTATGTGGATATCATCACCAACAAACTCCCGATTCTTTCCGCCGGGGAAGAAATTCTGAAACTGCTGCCCGATTTCAAACTTTCCATGATTGCGCTGGCAGCCGAGGAAGAAACTTCTGAAAATGCGCCGGCAGCGGAGGACACTGATACAACAGCCGATGATGCGCCGGCAGCGGAGGACACTGATACAACAGCCGACGATGCGCCGGCAGCGGAAAGCATCGATATCGCGGCGTTTGCCGAGCGGGCCAAAGCGCGTTACAGCCGGCATTTCGATAACAAGGAAGAATATTTCATGCCCGAAAGGATAGAAGAACTGAGAGAAATTATCGATTATTGTAAGGAACGCGAGATTACGCCGGTTCTGATTACAACGCCTTTTTCCAGGTATTACTATGAACTCGTGCCCCAGGATTTCCTGGAAGAATTTCATGACACGGTTGACGCCATCATTTCTGACACAGGTGTCAACTATTATGATTACTCCTGTGACGCCCGTTTCCTAGAGCATCTGGAATACTTTTCAGACTGCGACCATCTCAATGACAAAGGCGCTGCTTATTTCATGGACATATTGATGGAAGAAGTGGAAGAATTGTCCGCGCTATCCTTCCAACGCCCCCTTTAAAATCTCATTTCCCATAATAGGCAAGATACCACTCCACAAATTTATCCAGACCCTCTTCTATCGTCGTATCCGGTTTGAAATCAAAATCCCGCATCAAATCAGATACGTCTGCATACGTCCGGTGCACGTCTCCCGGCTGCATTGGCAGAAATTCTTTGACTGCCGTTTTCCCCAGACGTTTTTCCAAGGCTTCGATGAAATCCATCAGCTTCCTTGACTGATGATTCCCGATGTTGTACAGCTTGTAGCAGATGCCTTTCTCATTGGCAGCGGGGGGATTGCATAGAATATTTTCCATTCCTTTTACAATATCGTCTATATAAGTAAAATCACGATACATATCGCCATGGTTATAAATCTGAATCGGTTCCCCGTTCATGATTTTTTCCGTGAATTTAAAATACGCCATATCCGGTCTTCCAAAGGGTCCGTACACGGTAAAAAAGCGCAGCCCCGTCGTCGGGATTCTATAAAGTTTACTATAGGCATGTGCCATCGCCTCATTCGACTTCTTGGTCGCCGCATACAGACTGACCGGCTCGTCCACTTTATCTTCCACAGAAAAAGGAACTTTGCCGCTATCGCCGTAAACGGAGCTGGAAGAGGCGAATATCAGATGCTCTACAGGGAAATACCTACAACCCTCCAGCACATGGAAAAAACCCATGACATTAGACTGCATATACGCATCGGGATTGTCGATGCTGTAGCGGACGCCCGCCTGCGCGCCAAGATTCACGACGATATGCGGATGATATTCCTGAAACAGACTAAACACATCTCTTTTATCGGCGAGATTTCCTTTTACAAAGGTATAATTCTTATATTTGCGTAAGATTGCCAGCCTGTCTTCCTTCAAAGACACATCATAATAATCGTTGAGATTATCGAAACCGACGACTTGTGCGCCCTGCTCCAATAAACTTTTAGATAGATGGAACCCGATAAATCCGGCTCCGCCCGTGATTAAATATGTTTTGCCAATATCCAGCGCCCTCATATACCCTCCTAACGTCCGATGCTGTAATACTCGACTCCCGCATCCTTCATCTCCTGTATGCCAAATACATTTCTTCCATCATATACAAGCGGAATTTTCATCAGCCGTTTAAACTCCGTGGCCGGAATGGATTTAATTTCCGCCCATTCTGTAAAAATGAAACAGATATCCGCGTCCTGCAGCGCCTCTTCGGGCGTGTCCATATAATAGATGGCGCCGTCCTCATAATCACCCTCCGGAAATCTTTTCTTAAAGTTTTTGGCCGCTGCCGGGTCATAGGCGTAAAGATGCGCGCCGTCTTCCAGCAAAAGTTTGATATTTTCCACGGAAGGAGCTTCCCGCAAATCATCCGTCCCCGCCTTGAAGGCAAGACCCAGAATTGCAATCCGCAGATTCTTAAACGTAATCATCCTATCGCTCGCTTTATGATACAATTTCGTTTTCTGTTCCTCATTCACCTCTACCGCAGCTTCCACCGTACGCAGATGATAGCCGTGCTGATTGGCGATATAGCGCAGCGCCTTGGTATCTTTCGGGAAACAGCTTCCGCCATAACCGATTCCGGCGCGTAAAAAGCGGGAACCAATCCGCTCGTCATAGCTCATTCCCTGGGCAACCGCATCAATGTCCGCACCCACCAGCTCGCACAAATTGGCAATATCATTCATATAGGAAATCTTCAACGCAAGGAAATCATTGCAGGCATACTTAATCATTTCTGCGGAACGTCTGTTTACGGACACGATTGGCAGCCCGAAAGGTTTATAAATCTCTTTTAACATTGCTTCCGCTTCTTCACTCTCTGTTCCGATGATGATTCTTGCCGCATGAAGCGTATCGTGCACTGCAGACCCCTGCGCCAGAAACTCTGGATTAGAAGCCACTTCCACTTTAACGTCCCGGACTAAGAAATCATGAATAAACTGCTCCACTTTGTCATTGGTTCCTACCGGAACCGTGGATTTCACGACAACTAAGCAGTCTCTTTCCACCGACTCCGCAATCTGCCTGGAAACGGTGGCGATATAATCCAGGTTGGCGGAACCGTCCGGCTGCTCCGGCGTTCCCACCCCGATAAAAATTGCTTCCGCGTCCTTATAGGCGCTTTGATAATCCGTGGTATAATGCAGTCTGCCCGCAGCGTTATTTTTCTGCATCAGTTCCTGCAGCCCCTCTTCATAAATCGGCGTTATGCCGGATTCCATCATCTTCACTTTTGCCTCGTCTACGTCCACGCAGGTCACGTCATGCCCTTTTTGGGCAAAACAGACCCCCGCCACCAGACCTACATATCCTGTTCCTGCAACTGATATTTTCATCTTAATAACCATGCCTTTCTCTCAGCCTGAGATATTTATCCTCTTGTTTCTTAGACTGCCAGATTGGTGTCTTGGCGTCTTGTCCAGTATACCATACTAAAGTTTCTTTTTCCACATATGATATAATATGCCCCCCGGCAGGTAACTAAGCAGCCAGAGCCCCTTATTCCCGACCCCTGCCCAGAGCTTCCTATTTCCCATGCCCGCAAAGCGTCCATATATCTGATAAAGCAGCATCATCTTGCATTTCACTTTCAGACAGGTATCTTTATTTTCCAGATAAATCTGCGAACGAAGCATCATTCCCCGCGGGGACAATATCTTCATTTTCCTGCCCGTCCGGGTCAGTCCGCCGTCCAGATAGTCGCATATATAGACGTTCTGGTTAATATGGACCATCTGATAAGGACCCGACATTCTCATCCATACGACGTCCTCCGGCATATATTTTTCACCCTCATACACCGGAAACGGATATTGTTTCAGAATTTCCGTATAAAAAACTTCCGCCTTATCCCCTCCGATATTTCCGTTGATTCTGACCGCCAGATAAGTATCTATTTTCTCATCTTCCGGGAAGTACGCCGTGTTGACCTGTCCGTCAGCGTGGCACCTTAGAAAACTGTAACCGCACAGATTCGGCGTCCCGCGATATTTGCGATGATAAGAAAGAATGATATCCACGGCGTCCGGCGGCAGATAGTCGTCGCTGTCCACGATAAAAGTCAGCTCCGATGTAATCTGCGCAATCCCCCGGTTCAGCGCAGTATGCTTCCCGGCGTTTGCCTGTTTCTCATAGGATACCTTGATAGCGCCCTCCTCAAGATAGCCGTGCACTAACTCCTGCGTATCATCCTGACTGCCGTCGTCAATGACCATCCACTCAAAATCATGATTGGTCTGCTCTAACAAACTCTGATATAACTTCGGCAATAATTTCGCCCGGTTATAGGTGGGCGTTATGATGGTAATTGTACTCATAGATTTTACTTCCATAGTCTTTACTTTATGATTATGACACATGTATCATGCTTTCCGCAGTCCTTACTTTGCAATTGTGACACTCGTGTCATTTTATTGTTATCCCCGCTGCTTCCAGAAACTTCTTCGCTATGCTGGTGATAGAATATTTATCCTTTATTTTAACTGCATTGACAGACAGTGTTTCCGCCAGGGCGTCGTCGGACGCAATCCTGGACATCGCTTCCGCCAGCGCAGCCCTGTCGCCTACAGGGACGAGCAGACCGCTTACGCCTTCCTCCATATAAATCCTTGCGCCGCCAATCGGGCAGTCCGTGGAAATGGTGGGAATCCCCATCGAAAGCGCCTCCAACATGGAATTGGAAATTCCTTCAAAGTCCGAGGATAAGACGAACATTCGGGCATCCCGTATCTCTTTTTTTACATCTTTGCAAAAACCATGCCACACTACTTTATCCTGAATGCCCAGCTTGTCCGCCCTTTTTTTCAATTCCCCTTCCAGCTCGCCCTGCCCGTATAGATGCAGCTCATATTCCGGGAAACGTCTGGAAAAATCTGCGAAAGCGTCCAGCAAAAGTGCATGGTTTTTCTGCTTGTGCAGCCTTCCCGCGGTAACTACTTTAAGAACACGCTCCCCCTCATACCTATCCGGCACGGAAGCGTCCACCGGGTTTGGGATGACTACCGCCTTCTTCGCTATCTCCTTTGGAAAATAAGCAATGCCGTCCGAGGTCTGGAAGGTAATCCTGTCGGCGCGCCGATACGCCCAGTTGCGCAGCTTCTTCACATTACAGCTCTCCGGGCTGTTCCGCTCTCCCACAAGAAGATAACGTTTGAGTCCCATGCTTGCTATAACGGAAAATACCGCTCCCATAACGGCGAATGCAAAAATATAACACCCTGGATTCTGTTTAAAATATCGCCGCATATTAAGAAACCTTTTGACTAAAACAATCGGGTTTCCGTTCGATTGGGGGGCAACGCTGAAATCTTCCACCTTTTCATTCAATTCGTAGGCATGTTCATATCCTGCAAACTGCATGATGGCGACGTCAATTCCCATCTTGATATATTCATTCGATAAAAGCGAAATCACGCGTTCCGTGCCTCCGCCCGTCATATTCGGAATGACAAACACTATTTTCATCGATACGTTATCCCCCGGAAAGCAAAAAAATAAGATAAAATTCCTAATAGAAATTTTACCTTATTTTGGGTTTTTATGCAATGACGGATTCCTGCTCCCCCGAAACGGGCAGAAGAATTTTTACCCGGTACCTGTCGCCGGTTTTGGAACACTCCATGATACCTCCATATTTCTTGACGCTCTCTTGCACGCTCTCTAAGCCAATTCCATGCTTATCGCCGATTCGCCCTCTTTTCCTGGGGACATGCCCCTCCTCAGGCGCCTTCCCCAGAAAACTGTTTTCCACCTGAATGACGATATGTCTGCCCTCTCTCGCCATCCGCATCTGGCACAAAATCCCTTCCTGCTTCGCGGCATGTTTTTCCGCTTCTATCGCATTATCCAGAAGATTTCCCATCAGCGTAATCAAATCCAAATCGTCTATTTCCTGTGTAAAAAGCGGTTCTTTGATTTCCAACAGCAACGAGACATTCTGGCTGTCTGCGTATTCTTTCCGCTCCGACAGCAGCGCGTTTAAAATTTTATGGCTGCAAACCGCCTTCTGCTCCAGGTTGCGCAGATATTCCCTTTTTTCCATGACAAGATGTTCAATTTCCTCAAAATTTTCTTCTTTTGACAAAACCGTTATCGTTCTCATCAAATGCCTGATATCATGCAGGAAAATATCATACTGTTCATGTACCTCTTCCATTTCCCGGTAATGCTTTTCCTCCAGCCGGAAACGGATACCCTGCAGCTCTAAGCGGTTAATCCTTCCAAAAATATCCGTTAATCTGCCAAACAGACAGACCATCGCCACACTGATTGCCAGAGAAACAAGGCTGCCGGCTATCAGCCATCCGCCCTGCCCTTCCGTGGCTACCCCGACTCCCAAAACGCAGATTCCTACCATAAAAATATAGGATACTGCCACAACCGCACAAAGCAAAAGACTAAACGGCAAATCCGTCTGCGACTTGACTACAAACGATTTTCCTCTGGAAGCTGTCTTTATCAAAATACCATACAGGAAAAGCAATAAACACCTTTCCATCAGAAGAAGCAGCAGCCCTCCAGACGTTCCGCCCATCGGATTGCCCCCAGACAGACATATCCACGACGCCTGAAAAAGAACGTCCGCCGATACGACAATAACTTCATTCGCTGCAACATAGAAAAAGAGTCTTACCTGTCTGTCATGAAAAAGCCAGAAAGCACAAAGCAGGGAGCATCCCAGCCCAAATATCATGCCAAACGCCACGTTCCCGAAACTGTCCCCATAATATCTAAGCGCTGCAAGACACAATAGCGCCATTAGGACTACTTTATTATTCCTGAATTTTTTCTCTGAAAATGCCCTGAGCCAGAAATAGAAAAAAAGTGTTTCCGACACATATGTCACAAATTGCATAAGAATATAGTTAAGGTCACTTCCTGCCATACCCGTGCCTCCTTATTATTTCCTATGCATATCATGACGCAAAAAATACAAATTTCGCGTTTATTTGCCTAAACTGTTGTTTTTTTGTACTAAACTGCATCGAAAACCTCAAAAAAGGTCAAATTTTGTGCTTTTCATGCCATTTAGTATCGAATTTCC
>JAMPHJ010000040.1 GCA_023663465.1 Muribaculaceae bacterium
ATAAAGTCGCCATATATACGATGACGCCCCATCCTGCATCCTGCCAGATACCGGATGCGATATAAATCGTCCGAAAGGCAGATGCTTCTGTCAAAAAGTCTACAGATGTCCCTGCTATCAGGTTAATCAGACCACCTGACGGACTTAAAAAGATACGAATCATACCGCAGATAACCATCGTAGATATAAAGTGGGGCGCATAAAGAACTGTCTGCGTCACCCTTTTGAAACGCTGAAACCTCAATTGATTCAACATCAGCGCCAGAATGATTGGTATGGGAAATCCCCACAACAGACTGTAAAAGCTTAACAATACTGTATTCTTAATCATCCGGGCACAGGTTGGTGCACTGAAAAACCGCTCAAACCATTCCCATCCGACCCATTCGCTCCCCCACATGCCGCGGCTGGCCTTGTAATCCCTAAAGGCAATCTGTATGCCGTACATGGGTATGTACTTATATACAATCGTCAACACTACGGGAACCAGAAGCATCAGGTACAACTGCCAGTTATCCATGATACGCTTGCCCAGCGGCTTATGTCCGTACACGGTCGTCGGATTTGCAGCCAACTTGTTTTTACTCATACGCTCTCTCCTCTCTTTTTATTGAACAGCCAGTTTTCCAAGATAGAAGTCCCTTATAGAAAACGCTGCGGCACTTTCATCTATTCAACTTTAACGCTCACGTTGCGCGCATATTCGTGAAACGTTATATGCAACTGTTGGTTATAAAATATCATTTTTAATTAGTAAAGTCAACAACTTAACCATATGTTTCTTCTCTATTTTTATAATTTCAGTGATAATATACAATTTTTATGCCTTTATTTTGTGAAATATTTATGTTGAATTTCATGTAACGTTTCATATAATAGAATTGTAGACAATCTTTACAAACCAAATGAATTGGATTATAATGTTTCATATTTATTCATGAAATACCCTGTCAATGAAGTCTACACCATGACACTTTGCATTCATAAAGCCTACCTATAATATATTTTATGTAAAAAGATGCAAAAAAAGCACTCCTACCAAAAGAAAGGCAGATTACCCTATGAAAAAAGAAAATTCTGTTCCGACCATGAAAGATGTAGCAAAAGAAGCCGGCGTCGCTTTGGGCACTGTGTCCAAAGTCGTAAACGGGCTGCCTGTTGGAGAGTCCTACAAAGTCCGCGTGGAAGAAGCCATCAAGAAGTTAAACTATCAGGTCAACAGTTATGCCCAGGGGTTGAAGGCAAATAAGACCTATACGGTTGCCCTGCTTATCCCCAACACCAAAACGCCTTTTTTCGCAATGCTTACTTATCATATTAATCTGGCGCTTCTGAAACGGAAATACCGTATGCTTCTTTGTTCCACCGATTTTGATTTGGGGCTGGAACAGGAGTATGTGACGATGGTCCAGCAGAATAAAGTGGACGGCATTATCGGGCTGACCTATAATCCCCACCTTATTATTGAGGAAAATACCCCCTTTGTTTCCATCGACCGTCCCATTAACGCCAATATTCCCTGCGTGGCAAGTGATAACTTTGCCGGAGGACAGCTTGCCGCCGAAAAACTGGCTGATTTAGGCTGTAAACACGTCGCTTTCCTGCGAATTGGTTCCTCTTTGTCCAACGAACCCAACAAACGGAAGGCGGGGTTTGAAAATGGCTGCCTTGCCCGCGGACTTTCTTACGAAATGGAAATTTTAGACGACGGAACGCCTTACGAAGAGTTTGAGAAATTTTTAACAGAACATATTGAAAACGGGAAACTGACATTCGACGGCATTTTCTGTGTCACGGACCGCCTTGCTCACTATGTCATGCAGATTTTACAGAGACTACACCAAAGAGTACCCCAGGACGTCCAGTTAATCGGTTTTGACGGCGTCAGACATTTCGGGGAATTAGACTATACCTGCTCTACCATCGTACAGCCGGTACAGGATATCGCCGAGATGTGTGTGGAACTTCTTTTACAGGAAAACATGTCCGTCAAACCGCCGCTCGTCTGCCTTCCCGTCTCATACGCATACGGAAAAACGACACGGGAAGCCTTAGATGAACAGGAGCAGCGGCCATGAAAGATATAAAAGATATGAAAAACTGGTGGTACTATCATAAATGGTATGTCATTTGCGGCGTTATTGTTTTAGCCATCGTGGGCAGTCTGTTAAAAAACGCCCTGGGCATCGGCATAAAGAAGCCTGACATCCAGATTGCCTACGTCGGAAAAACACCTCTTCCCACCGAGACCGTTTCAGCAATACAACAGGCATTTGCCTCTATCGCCGGGGATTTTAATAACGATGGGGAAATTCTGATACAGGTTAACCAATATGTGGACAATGCCATCCAGCCGGACATGGACGCCGCCTACTATGAATACGGCTCGGAAATTTCCCTAATCGGGGATATTTCTAATTGCGACAGCTACTTCTTCCTAATGGATGACCCCGACAATTTCCAACGGGAATTTCAACTATTGGCAAACCCGGACGGAAGCTGCCCCGATGAAAAAGATTTTTCCACACAGGATAAAGTCTTTACCTGGGCGGACTGCCCTGTCCTTTCTACGATGAATCTGGGTTCTTATACCACAGTCATCCTGGGAGAGACGAAATCCGGCGACAATCAGGAATTGTTATCCAGTCTTTTTCTCGGAAGACGCTGTTTTTATACAGAAGATATCACAGACAATGCCAACCAATGCGATGATTTATGGAATCTGCTCGCGCCTATAAGCTAAGAAATATTCGGTGAAATGCAGCCGGAAATTTGAATCCCGGCGATGCGTCACAAGAAACGATTCTGACAAGGAGGACTCTTATGAAAACAAAATTCTTTTTCCTATTATGCGCTGTATGGAGTATCGCGCTGATACTGGGTGGCTGCTCTTTTATTCCCGACATACAAAATACAGGGAACAATTCCGCCGCAGCCGACGGAACCGTTACGGTGGGAAACTACCTGACAGTAAAAGATGTGGACAGCCGCCTTACTTTATTAAACAATATGGACACCCTGTCCGCAAACGGATTATATTATGCGTCCTGGACGATGGGTTCTTCTGAGCCCTACGAAAATAGCGATGGGGAAACGGTGGATTTATATGATGCGCAGCTCTACCTCTTAGCCGGGGAATATAAAGACGCTGAGGCTGCCCTGGATAATCAGACTGCATGGTTAGACGCAGCCAAAACCAACTACGACGTATCCACGGAAGAAGAAATCACCTGCAACAATCAGCCCTACACGCTGATTACCTACAACTGCGTAAAAGAAGAAAATCCCTACGCCCGCGGCGTCTCGGCATTCGGCGTCTATAAGGAATGCGCCGTATGCATCGAGCTGACCTGCAGGGAGGGATTTGAAGAAGATTTAAACCGGATTCTGGTGGATTTCCTGGAGCATTGCGGGTATGGCGGGTAATGCCTTGGAAATTTCCATGCTCGTAACCATTTCAAGCGACCCGACATGCATTGTAACAAGCAGCGTCCGGGAGCCGTCAGGATTTGTAATAATCTTAGAATCACTCTTTGACTCCGACACCTTTTTCGTATCGGACGCGGCATCATCCTGTATGCAGCAATCCTCTTCTTCCTGCGGAATGCCTTTTACCTTTTTCTTCATGAAATCCCAGTATGCTTGCATACTGTCGCGGTAATAAGACGCGGATTTGCTTGCTCCGAGCCTATCCATATCCCGTATATTCTTCTGAAACATATCCATAAAATTTCCTCTATCATAGAGGCCCATCTGCCCAGTATCGGATGAGTGCGGCAGCGATGAGAGGCGTCCCTGCTTTTCTACCCCCAGATAAGCTTCTAAGGCATGCATTTCCACCAAAGTCGCGCACCTTGGATTGATTTCCCGGATAGCAATGGTCTGCTCAAATTCTTTTCCATTCTCGTCCACCCCTTTTGCCACCACGACAGGATTTTCCTCAGTGGATTCTTCCGCATATTTAATATAAAAAGAAAGCCCCGAACCATTACCGCCCGAATAGAGCATATCGTCTGTTTTCAGATAAACCTTGTGCGTCCGCTGCTGTCCGCCCACGGCATTCTCGACCTGCGCCGCAAAACTTTCGCTATTGTCCTGTTTCTGCGCCTGCCCGCTCTGTTTCCATACTGCGTTTGTGTTTGACGTTATTTCGTTTACATTCATAGGAAATCCTCCTGCTTATACTTTATACTGTCGTTATTTCAGAATTTGTTTCATAAATGTTTTAGGGGACTGCGTGGGTAGTCCCTAGGCTTTTTTACTGTCCTCCAGATAATCCAGAAATCTCTTATAATCCAGATAACCCTGCATATTTTTGGCATCATACTGCATCTGCATCATATCCCGCACGGCGCCTATCCAGTCTTTTTGCGCAAACAAATTCTCGTATGTGCATCCCTCTGTTCCATAGGCGCTCTGCCCCGCTCCCATAAAAGAAGACAATGCCGTCTTGCAGCCGCCTTTTTCGTCTGCGTAGCAGGAATAAGCATACATATCTAGAAAATCGCTATTGCCTGGGTCAACCGACTTGATATCCACCATACGCTCCGTCACGTTTCCCTCTTTATCCCATAATTTCACCTTATATACTGGATTGGCAGCATCAAAATCTTTCGGCTCATAAACGGTGACTGAATAATCCGTACCACATGCAGCGCTGATAGAACGCTCTCCTTCTTCATTATCAAAATAATGCAGGACAAATGCACCGCCCGGCATCTGGGATTTTTGCACATTGCCCATCTCCCCGGCAAAATTCTTTCCACTCACTTTTTTCTCTGTCTGATTGATTCCATTTCTTGCTGCTGTCCGGTAATCAAATGCTGCTGCCTGATATCTGGTTGCTGCTGCCCGATAATCCATTGTCCCGATCCCGTAAATGCTCATGCTCTTAACCTCCGTCTATCTATGCTTACTTTGTTTGCCTTGTCTACCTTGCTTATATACTTACTCTGCTCGCTTGCCTACCTTGCTTATTGTACTTGCTCTGCTCGCTTACCTGCCTTACTTACTCTGTTCGCTTACTCGCCTTGCTTATCATACTTACTCTGCCCGCCTTATCCGTCTTGCTATCATGCTGACTCTGCTTACTTACCTTTTTTCCCATGAAACGGATTCAGCAGAATATTGGCTTTAAAGGATGAAAAAATTTCCATTGCCAGCCTGTTGTAATTTTCCGGTTCTGCGGACGGATTTTTTCCCGCCTGTATCTGGGAAAGCTGCACATAATACTCCGACTTTGCCATCCGCATTGCAATCGCTTTCTTTTCATCCAGCTCCTTTTGCTGCTCCAAGAGCTCTTTTCTGCGCCTCCTCCTGCGCTCCCAGAAACTATCCTCCGATTTATCCCGAAACAGCGTCTGTTCCCTTCCATCCCGGAAACCCATCCGCCAGCTTTCCCCACGATATTCTTCTTTCGTCGCGCCAAAATAAAATATGGAAAATTTACCACCATAAATACCGCTCCAAAGATCGCTGCACCGAAAATTTGCCCGCAGCGTATCCAAAACCCATTTTTCATATTCCGGGTCATCTCGCATCGCTTCCAGTCCGGCGTCAGTGATATGCACCGATATCGAGTCCTGCCTGTTGGATTCGTGCAGCGAAAGCGACTCAATTTTATCATAAAGATACTGTTTATATTCTTCCAGAGAAGTTTCCCTGCTTTTTTCCTGCAGTTTCTCATAAAATGCCGTAGCGCCTGTTGCGCTTTGCTGCGTCTGGCTTTTGATTAGATTGTGGCATAGTCTGGTCATGGCGCTGAAATTCATCGTATAATCCATAGTTGTTTCCCCCAGATAATCGTATCAAAACGATACAGATATTAAGTTATAACGTAAGCGTTATAACTGATTCGACTGATGTTTTTTTGAACATCTGCTGTCGGTGTTTTTCCTTCTAATGATAATACGAATGAAATGAGGGATAAGTTTCAGGAAAAAATAGGAAATTTTCTGAGGAAATTTTCTGCTAGATAATTGAATAGACTTCTTTTCCTGATTATGGTATACTAAATGATAATAATGCATGCCACAGTATAATAACAGGTAATTATATGCCAAATGGTGCAGAAATGATACAGGTCTAGGCGTTAATCTGGCAGAGATTGACAAGATAAAAGAATAATATCATATCAAACGACACTAGTCAGAAAAATTTTTTTACATACAAATCACACTTTAAGAAAGGAGTATGATTATTAATATGACAGATAACGAATTGTTACTTGCATTATCGGATATAATGGATGTAAAGTTAAAAACTGCATTACAGACCGAACTTCAACCACTAAAAGACGATATCAAATATATCAAATTGCATCTTGAAAATGTAACAGATAAAAATATTGATTTATTAGCAGAAAATTATGTACCAGCAGCTAAACGATATGAAAAAGCAGTTCCCGAAATAGAAGCAATACAAGCTGATATGGAAATCATGAAAAAAGTTATTACAGAACATAGCGAAAAACTTCAAAAGTTAGCGTAATTACAATTTCATACCCCCATCTTCGTCATAATCCCATCCGCGTCCACGCCAGGGTGCGTCAGATAAAGACGGCAGATTTGCTCTGCAAGCCCATACTGGATGCCGTTTCTTGCCGCTATTTCCCCGACTGTTTTTCCACGGTCGATATCCTTTATCACGGTACGGATAACAGCCTTGATATTCTGGGGCAGCTCACTTTCTTCCATAACCACCTGTTCCTCTGCACTCAGCTTTTCCATCGTACCTGTATGTCCTTCTGCACCCGACTTTTTGGTCGTTCCGGGCTGCTCCCGCTGTAACTCTATTTTTTCCACACGAAAAGAGACGTCTTCTTCTATTGTCAGCATCGCCATTGTAACCGGCTGCGTAAATCTTCTCGGGCCGCAGCTTCCCGGATTTAAGAATAACTGTCCGCCCGCATATTTTTCCTCATATTTATGGGAATGACCGTAAATGATGATATCGGTATCTGCAAGTGTCGCTGGAATCTGTTTTTTATTGTGCACCATAAAGATGCGAATCCCATAGAGCGTGAAAGAAAGGGTTTCTGGAAGATTTTGGGCCCACTCTTTATCATTGTTGCCGCGGACTGCGTATACCGGAGCTATTTGATTTAACTTGTCCAGAATGCTTTGCCGGTTGATATCGCCTCCATGCAGAATTGCTTCGCAGTCCTGTAATTTTTCCAATATTTCCGGGCGCAGAAGCCCATGGGTATCTGAGATAACCGCTATCCTATGCATGACGCGCGCCTCCTTCATCCTTTTATCCATACTATTGTTTATTATAATAGTCAATCCCTGCATCGGGACAAAAATAAGTTCTGATAAAACCGTCCGTAGAAACGATAACAAATTCATTCGTCGCTTCCAGATAATAGACGTCGTCCCCGTCTTCTGCTTCTAATTTATGCAGCGCATTCTGGTTATTCACGACTGCACTTGCCGCTGCCTGATAATCCTGCGCCGTTGCAAAGCCCATCGCTACCCCATGCTTCTGAAAATGATCTTCCATCAGCGTCGTGCTGCGGAATGTATATTGCCTGGTGGCAGCCGCTGACTCCGGTTCCGGCTGCTCTGTATCCGCTGCAACAGTATTGATTTCCTGTCCGACATCTATGGTATCCGCCAGAAAAGGCTCGTCCATCCCCGGCGAATCCGCAATCTGCCCCTGCGCGGAATACGCCGTATCCCCCTGCACTGACGCCATAGCGTCAAGCTCAGCAGATAATTGATGAATCTTCCAGGCTCCGATACCGCCGCCCGCTAATAATAATACAGCAAGCGCAATTACCGCATAAATCCATTTCTTACTCCGCCCATCCGGCCGATTCGGCGTTATCTGATAAGAAGGCGGCATTTTCGGGCTTACACTTCCCCCTATCTGGCTGCCCTGCATCCCGCCGCCTTGTTTCTGTTTATTTTCCTGCCTACATTCTTTACACCGTTTCGGCAGCTGCAGATTCTTCTTCCGATAAAAACTGATTTCCGCCTCGCTTAATTCAAATGTTGTCCCACATTGCTTACATACACATTTCATACAAATACCATCCTTTTCCCTCAATCCCTCATTATATCTATATATCGATTTTGAGGCTTATACAGGTTATCTTTGCTCTTGCGTCCAATCTTCTACTGTTAAACCAGCCACACGGTTAAATTCCCTTGTGTTGTTCGTCACGATAATAAGCTCTCTTGACTTGGCGTGACTCGCTATCAATGTGTCCATCGGACCGATTGGCGTTCCTTTCTTTTCAAGCTCTGTCTTAATTCTCCCATATTCTTCTGCCGCCTGTCCATCAAATTGCAAAATTGTGATCGGGGATAGGAACAGAGACATTGCAATACGATTTCTCTCTACTGCTATGCTCTTCTCAACACCATGCATCAATTCTGCATAAGTAATTGCTGAAATGCACAGTTCTTCCGGATCATGCGAAAGAAATTTTCTAATCACAGTATCTGGTTTATGCTTGATGACATAAATACAGATGTTTGTATCTAACATATACTTCATAGAGCCTCACGCTCCTGCTCCATAGATTTCCCGTGCCCATCATTCATGAAATCCTCTGAAAAAAGATTCAAGCTGTTTAAAAATCCGGACCATTTATTTTCTTTCGGCATTAATATGACAATATCTCCGATTTTGTTTATAGCCACTTCCTCATCATGAAAACGATATTCTTTCGGCAGTCTGACTGCCTGGCTTCTGCCATTTTCAAATACTTTTGCCATCATCATCCCTATGCACCCTCCTTATATTATAGTATATACCGCGATATATACCATGTCAATACCGCCAGAGTCTGTATTTATTTTTTCACAGAATAATGTATCACAATAAACTCAGATTGTCTTTATTCCATAAGAGCGCCGCAGGAACATTTTACAGAATACCCACATTCATTGCGGACTTATATTCGATATTCTATATCATGAACATTCCCATAAATTATATACTTTCTGCTTGCTGCAGAGCAGATATTTTTCAGGCTTCCTATATGAATAAAGTCAATAAAAAAGCCCCGGCAGAGCAGACAGAAATCCCGCGAAGGTCCTTGAAAAACGCCAGCACTTGGTGAAAAACCCGCCCTTGCGGCTTTGGATCCTAGTACTGCTGCGTTTTTCACGGAGCGAAAGCGCGCCTTCGCGGAATTTCTGTCTGCTCTGCCATCCTCTACTCAAAATCTCTCCCCATATAGAAGAGTTTCCCTACCTCCCCGGTATCCTCAACACCTGCCCAATACTCAGATTATCACTGCTCAGCCCATTCAACTGTTTAATCGCATCTACACTCGTTCCATAACGCCGCGCAAGCAGCCACAACGTATCCCCGGAGCGAACAGTATATTCAAAATACGAGGTCTGGGAATCCACCGGTATCCGCAGTATCTGCCCGATATTTAACGCATTACTATTAAGTCCGTTCAACTGCTTAATCGCATCTATACTCGTTCCGTAACGTTTAGCAAGCAGCCACAGCGTATCCCCGGAGCGGACGGTATATTCAATATAACCGGTATCCGGTCTGGAAGAAGGGATATTCTGCTCAATCCCAAGATACGTCTGATAAAGCGCTCTCCAAGTCCCTTCCCCTACGATACCATCCGGGTCTAACTGCATCATGCGCTGGAATGCAATGACCGCCTGCCTCGTTCCACTTCCGAAGATACCATCCTGGGACACTCCGGGTATCCCTGGATAAAATTCCGCTATTATATTCAAAAGATACTGTAAAGTAACTACGTCCGTACCTCTGGAACCCTGCCGCAATACGCTAGAGGGCGGAACCGTCCCGATGCCAAGCGTCGTGCCTTCGCTGTCTAAATCCGCCAGTCTGGTAACTGCTGTATACAACTCAGATATCTTATACCACGTCGCTTTGCCCACGATACCGTCACTGCTAAGACCAAAAATACTCTGGAATTTTCTCACCGCCGCATTGGTACTGCTGCCAAAAACGCCCGCTTCATCAGTAATGACTGGAATCGCCGGATAATTGCTGCGGATTCTGTTCAAATATGTCTGAATCGTCTGCACATCTAACCCTCTGCTGCCGGTTCGCAGCGGCGTGCCAGGATAAGAGGATGCCCCGTCGCTGACCACGCTCGCCTCAGCGATTTCCACATCATCAGGATAATAGGTGCGCAGAATCTGCAGCGGCGTCAGTCCTCTCTGCGCCAGTGTAACTGTACCCCATTGGGAGAGTCCTGCGCAGGTAACGGTCGTACCATTGCAAAAAGAGGTAAAATAGGGAGCAAGCTGTCCCTGTCTGCGGACATATTCGTTGAAAATTTCATCCACAATCAAGTTAATCGACTCATAAACCGGTCTTCCATATACAAACGCCTGGTCATATGCCGTACTGTTTGTAATATCAAAATCATACCCGCGGCTTCGATACCATTCCGTAAAAATCCGGTTCAAGGCAAAGGTAATAATCGCGTAAATATTTGCCCGCAGAGCCGCTTCCGGCCAGGTCGGATAGATTTCACTGCTTGCTACATTTTTCACATAATCGGGAAAAGAAACCTGAACATTAGAAGCCCATGCCGACGGATTCCCAAGATGCACGGTAATCTGGCCCGGTATGACGACCTGACGCAAGACCCTCGGTTCGTCCACGGGCGCAGTCTGGTAGTGCCCTTCCCGCAGGGCTACCGCCGGTTTTCCTATGGTAATCCTGTTTTCCACAGGCGTCCGCTGCAAAGACTGCATCGGCACAAACGTAAGCGGCACGATAGCGGTTTCCCTGTCATAAATCGGCACGCCTTCTATATAAAGAGAATTGAAGCCCGCATTCTGCGCCGCCACATCATAACCCACATAGGGCGTCCCGGAATAGTACGGGTCTAAAGAAAGATTTTTATCGATTGTTTCCAAAGAAACAATTTGTGTCTCGCCATTTTCATCTGTTTCCAGCACATAAACATTGCGTCCCTGGTCATCCAGAATCCTGACCTGCACGCCTTCCAAGGGAACCGCATCTTCTGCGGTTCTTGCCTGTACCCTCAAATAACCAATCGCCATAGATTTGAAACACTCCTTTTTTCCTATGTTCTATTATATGAACGAAGAGAAAAAAGGTGGCAGATGGAATCAGCGCAGTCTGGAATCCGATACCGTCCCAGACCTCAGACACGTTACCGTCTTACGCAGCCCCTCCTGCATATGCGTCTGCGGAACCCATCCGAGACTTTCTATTTTTTTCGTATCCAATAACGCCTTTGTGGCGGTGGAATAGCCTTTCTGTTCTATCATATCGGGAATTTCATAAATGACCTGTAATCCGTTTTCTTCCGCCAGCCACTTTGTAATCTGCCTAAGCGTCACTTCTGATTCCGTGTCGGAAATATTATAAGCTTCGCCGCATTTTCCCCTCAATAAGACTGTCAAAATGCCCATTGCCGCATCTAAGGCATAAGTATAGGAATATAACTGCGTTCCCGCGCTTTTCAGAATAATGTCCTCGCCTGCTGCCGCTTTCTTGATGAACTGGGCAATCGCCTTGGAATCTGAAGAAAGCATCGTCGGTCCATAAACCCTGCTCAGTCTTGGAATCACGAAATCCAACTGCACAGCCTGTCCATAGGCATTGCATAATGCTTCCCCCACCCTTTTACTTTCGGGATAACCGGCTCTTAATGTATTGCAATCCAGATACCCCAGATAATCTTCTGCAAACCGCTCTGTATCCCCGCGGTTTTCCCCATAAACCTCAACAGAAGATACAAAACAAAAACGCTTCACATGATGGGAAACAGCATAATCCAACAGATTTTTACAGCCTATCACATTAGACGTAATCGTTCCAATCGCATCCTGGGAATACTGCCGTGGGTGGGTATTGCTTGCTGCATGAATCACATAATCCACATTGCCGCATTCCGGTATTTCCCGGTTCACATCACAGGCTATGTATTGAAAGCCGCTTTCTTCCCAATACTGCGCCAATCTTTTTTGTGCCGTTTCCAGATTACGGCTTAAAGCAACAATACTGACACGCTTGTCAGAATCACTCTGTTCCCGATTGTAAGTCATTAAAATATCAATGATGCATTTCCCAATCATCCCCGTCGCACCGGATAAAAGCAGCGTCTTTCCGGCTAATGTTTCCCAAGGCAAATCCTGTTTTAATAATAATTGCAAATCCTGTTGGTATGACTGCATTTTTTCTTCCTCTTTCTATTAATGTTATGTAAACCATTTTTTCCCTGCATATATAATCTTAAACTTATCCCGGTTTTTCAAAAAGTAAATAGTCGTCAGATTCTCGCCCATATATCCCGCAAAACGGTCCGCCCGGTCAGCGCCTTTCGGCATTGTCAGCTCCTGCGCCCTTTCCAGTACGGAAAATAGAAACCGGCAGTAATCATCAAATATTTCCGCCTTCGCAATTACCATATTATAGTTATAAAAAAACTGCTCCCCGCTTCTGACGAATGCCTCATAAGCCTCCAGATATGCCGGCGCAGTTTCTTCTAACGCCTTCAACATCGCGCGCCAGTCGGAATCTTTAATATAACGGATATGCTGGGCGGAAAGATTGGGGTAATGAATAGACGGATAAGGCAGGATAACGTCCCATTCGCTGCCTTTTCCCAGCAATTCCTGCATCTGCGCCTCCGTGATATCAAAAAGACGCCGATAATGACACAAGCCTTTATAGGCGGCATGGCTGTTTTTCCAGGCATAATAAGACGCCGTCAGTTCGCAGTAATTGCGATTCTTACCGGATATATTTTCCCCCTCGTTATCACGCAGCCTGACTATCACTTCATCCGTAAGGTCTGCGCCGACCTGGATAGGATAGACATAAGCAGGGGGGGATACTGGATTTTTCAGCGGTTTGTCTACATGTGACTTTGCCTGGAAGACTTGTACATTGGATAGCGCAGAAGCCTCAGATGCTTGTATCGCCACCCCGGATAATAAGCCGCTAACTGTCCTACATCCCGGCAGTGCACCATAATACGCCTCCATAACAGCATTTTCTAACTGCCCGGTAAACGGAATCATCTGCTCGTCCAATATCCCACAGAAACGCAGGGACGCTATAATTGACGGCTGATGTATCTCCGGTGTAACAATCAGGTATTTATCAGAAACTTGTCTCCGGCAAACCCTGGTTTGCGTCTGGTCTTGCTCTCGTTCCTTTTCCCACTCCGACAGCCTTTTTACGGCAATACCGTCTATTTCCCTCGGATTTTCATCGCATTTTCCATCTTCCGCATCGGATACAAGGAAAAAAAGAGGGCATTTCTGGTATAAAGTTTTGATTGCCGTATAAACGCTTGTGGCAACGATTCCCGCGCCATAGATACAGAAGTTTTCCGTCTGCAGGGCGGAAATAATGGAAGTGATGTTGTGGTATTTCATCCGAATGCTCCTCTTTCTTATTTTTCATTATCATGCTTTCAAATATCGTTTCAGCAAAAAAGCGCAGAAATACGGAAAGGTATAATATCTGTCCCACTGAGAAATTTTTTGCCGATAGTATATGCTATTTTTCTAAAAAATACAATGCAGATGCGAAAAAATGAGGGAATTAGTTGCGATTTTTAACAAAAAATGAGGGAATTTATTATAATCAAAGCCCCATCGCTTTCACCGTTTCTTCAGAAAAAATCAGTTCTTCCTCAATCAAATGAATCCTTTTTCCTGGATACTTATCCTGCAGCTCCCGATAAAGGGAAAATCTTGGTTTTGCAAAAGTAATTGCCACGACGACATCAACTGCATCGTCTGCATATTCTGAAAGTAGTGCCGGATTTTCTACCGGAAGCCCCATTTTTTGAAACTCGGCATAATTCCTGTCTACCCATACGGCAACATGGCAAAAGCCGGTTCTTTTTAAAAAGGAAAAAAGCCGCTGCCCATATGTGCCCGCGCCGTACAAGATAATTCTTGCACCTTTGGAAACATTCGGAAAAGGGAATAGAAAATTTAGCTGTCCGATTCCTTCATATAGACTGTCCGCTCTTGGAATCATCAGAAACAGCACATACTTTTTCCATTGAGGCTGCAAATCATAAATATCTTTATCTGCTGCAAATTTGTTCATTACCGTCCGATAAAGAGCCTGGAACTGCATCCGTTCTATTTCCGGATTCTTTACCCGTTTTACAACAGAGCCTAAGGATTGGCGATAATGATAAAAATATTGATGCATCACATAAATACTTGCAGCATGAAGGAAACAAGGATAAACACATGCCGCATCATCCCCCATCACAATCCGTTCATCTACATCCATCTGAAAAGGATAAATACATTCCCGCTTAAAAAGCTTATCACATTCACTTGGAAAAATTCCCCATTCAAAAAAATCGTGATTGACAATCATTTTCGGATAAATCTCTTGAAGCAATGCCTTTTTATCATACCGTCCTTCCGAAACCCTATGAAGCATTTTTTTGCTAGTATTCCCGGTATCTTCATAATAACCGCAAAGAACAATATCCACATTCTGCTCTACTATCTTTTGATACATACGCTCATACATATCTGCTTCAATCCAGTCATCAGCGTCTACGAACGCTATGTATTCCCCTGATGCATGCGATATTCCCACCTTGCGGGCGCTGACCGGACCGCCATTTTCTTTGTGGATTACCTTAATACGCGCATCCTGCTTTTGAAATATTTCACACATTTCCAGACTGCCGTCGTCAGAGCCGTCGTCCACCAATATTATTTCAATATCCTTATAAGTCTGCGTGCAAATACTGCGGACGCACTGCTCCAGATATTGCGCCGCATTATAGACTGGTACTATCACACTAATCATAAAACACTGTCCTTTTTAATATTTTGTATCAGTATACGCGTCAAAAATAAATCATAATTGTTACAAAGAATGATTCTTTCACCGGAAATGCCCATTTGTTCAAGCTGGCATTGCATTTCCCCAGCATGAAGGGCATTGGCAATCACATAAACTGCATCCGGATACTTCTTTACTCCCTCTTCCGGCGCCAGAACCAACAGCTCATTGAATACTTTTCCCCATTTCCATGAAGCATTATCAATACCTGCTGCCGCCTTTTTCCCTTTCTGTGCAAGATAACAGTTTACTAAGAAACCGATATTACCTGTGCCAAAGATAACCACGTCATCTATCCCGTTTAACCGATTTATTTTTTCCTCTGCCTGCTTCCATAAAATATCCTTTTTTCTAAGAAAAGCTTGAAACTCCTCAAAAGAAAGGCTGCACACATCGAAAAGCATCCGCGCATTCCCTGTCAGTTCTGTTCCCACATACGATTCTGCTTTCATTTCCTCCTGTATATCTGCATAAAATACCGGAAGATATTCCGCTTTCACATCATCTGACAAATTGTCATAAGACCAGAAATAACCGTCGATGCGCCATTTCCAATATATTTCCTTATACTCTTCCCAGCATTTGCGCTGTTTCAGGTTTTCTTTCAACAACTGATATTCCCGATTCAACAAGTCAACCTTTTTCGGATTATTAACGGAAGAATTGGGATTGTCCATACGGTAGCAATAGAAGGCTTCACTCATGATATAAGCCCTGCCGGCGCACATCTGCGTTAAAAAAGAAAACCCTGTATCCTGATAAGAAGCGCCTTTTGTTTCGTTCATAAAAAGATGATGAGCCATCAAAAAATCCCGGTTATATAATCCGCTCCAGAACCCGTTCACTCCAAGCTGCAAAAAACGTATATCCTTCTGTGGATATAAGACCGTATCATATAATGACTGATCTGTAGACATGATAAACTGGAAAGAATATTGTTTGCCGTCCTTTTCACAAAAACGAATAATATTTGCCCGTAATACATCCAATTCATATTGCCTGGCAATGGTATACTGCCGTTCGTACATATCTGGAAGAATATAATCATCTGATTCGCAGATACCAACATATTTCCCTGTTGCAGCCTGTAATCCGGTATTAAATTGTACGCCCACGCCGGCTTCACTGTTTATAATTTTAATCCGTGAATCTTCCTCCTGCAGCTTCTGCACGATTTCCAACGTGCCGTCCGTACTGCCTCCATCTATAATCAGGATTTCCAGTTCCCGCAACGTCTGCGCCATAACGCTTCGCACACATTTCTCAATATGGATACCATCATTCAATACATAAATCAAAACAGAAACTTTAGGATTTATCATTTTCTTTACCCTCTCTATATCAAAAAATCTTTCCAGGCTTGCCGTCTGAACTTGTTCAGACTGTGGAAAATAAGCCGTCAGACTTATTTACCTGTCAACTGTACGCACACTCTAAAATACAATCCTGAATTTCATACGGCATTGTCAGATAAGTGTTCATATCGAAAAGTACAATATCTTCCCCATATAACTCTTCCTGTACCGATAGCAAATGTGCAGAATTTAAAATCAGGATACAATCTACATTTTCCTGCTGTTTATGAAAACCTTTTATCGTAATTTCATGACATAACACTTTTCCATGCTTATCCTGATTCCTGTCATATGCAGTCTGCAGCGACGTCCAGCTTTTTCCATACTCTCCGGCAAAAGCCTGCCCGCGGATACCTGCCCCCCATAACGCAGTCCGCCAATGCCGCTCTTCTATATATTTTTGTAAAACCTCTATTTTGGACGCATTCAACTGATATATCTTCTGAAACCGTTCTTCCTCTGTCAAGGGAAGTTTATCTTCTTCATGATTCATAATACATTCCACAAACCAATAGGAAAAGGCGTCATAATAATATTCCCGTCCATATTTCATGACAGACAGTTCATCTGCAAAAAACTCCCTGGCTTTTTGGGCAAGACTTCTTCTATTGGAATCATTCAGCGTCTGATAATTCCAATATAAAAACTCAGCCGTCCAGTTAACATAACTTCGTTCAAAAACAGAAAAAATCCTTCGTTCTCCCAGATATTGATGCAATGCTTTCAAATACAGCAGACAAGATTCCCACGCACAATCCCGCTTATTGGACACACTGCTTTGATTCCCGGTTCTATGGTGAACCAATATTTCATTGCATAAGGAAATCCTGTCTGCTGACGCTAACGCCGCATGGACAAAAAAAGCGTCGTTGGATGACTGTAGATTCTGAAATCTCAGACCTGCCGCCAAAATAAAATCCCTGCGGAACAGTTTATCCCATGCCCAGCCATTCCACAAACCAAAAAGAACATCTGATACTTCTTTTGATGAAAAAAAATCCCACTCCCCCAATTTCTTCATAAGAGGTTCCACATAAGAATAGCCCGTCCGCGCTTTATCCGTATCCGAAAATAAATCTTCTTTAAAAATGCAGACATCCGCTCCGCAGCATTTTGCTTTTGCATAAGCCTTTTCCAGCATATCCGGTTCAAAGATATCATCAGCGTCCAGAAAAATAACATACTCTCCGTTTGCAGCCTGCAGTCCTCTGTTTCTTGATTCCCCTGCCATACAATTGACTTCATTCGTAAGAATCTGTATCTTATTTCGATACTTTTCCAGAATCCGGGGCGTTTCGTCCGTCGAGGCGTCGTCCACGCAGATAATCTCGGTATCCGTTAAAGTCTGCGATAAGACGCTTTCCAGACATTCGGTCAAGTATTTCGCGCCATTATATACTGTTATGATTATAGAAACTCTCGGCATACACACTCGCTCCCTGTCATCTTCATAATCACCGAATCCCAAATACAGCCGTCATTGCGCTGGCAATTGAAACTGAGCAACTATACTTGTGAAAATAATAACATAATCCAAATGAGATTTCTATACAAAAACACTATTTGTCTACTATTTCTTTCCGGCAAATAGTATGTTGAAATATGATAAAGTTTTACCATTTATGCAGATTTTTGCAGATTGCATTTTTGCAGATTGCATATTTTTTGATTGCTATCTGCTATCAAAAATGTTACAGTATTGATATCAAGATGTGTAATAATCAAATGGAGGCAATGGAAATGGGACAGTCTATCATTAGTGTACGCCTGGATGATGCCATTAAAAAACAATTTGACAATCTTTGTGCAGAATTTGGAATGTCAGCATCTACAGCATTTAATATTTATGTGCGAACCGTGGTAAGGCAAAGGAAAATTCCTTTTGAAATTACAGCGGAAAATGATCCTTTTTATAGCGAATCCAATGCAAAGATTCTAAAAGAATCCATAGAGCAGATGGAAAAACACCCTGAACGGAATATTGTAAAAACCCTAGAGGAACTGGAGGAACTTGCGGATGGCTGATATTTCATTTTCAGAGCGGGCATGGGAAGAATTCCAATACTGGATGGGACAAGATAAAAAACAATTAAGCGTATTACAGCACTGTTAAAGGATATAAACAGAAGCCCTTTTGAAGGGATTGGAAAGCCGGAACCGCTAAGCGGAGAAAAGGGAAAGTGGAGCAGACGCATTAACGAAACAGACCGTCTAGTGTATTCTGTAGATGAGCGTGGTGTAAATATATACCAGTGTAAAGGACACTATGATGATAAATAGCTTTCCAAATATTTCGCGCCATTATATACTGTTATGATTATAGAAACTCCCGGCATACGAATATCCCCCTATTTACCAGAATACACTTTCTTTTTTTATTATATTATTTATACGTTAAGCATTAGCAAGAATATCATCCAACGAAAAAATTTCCACATTACCATAACGCCCCTTTATATCTCTGCAAATACTTTCAAAATCATAGGTAGGCGTAACAATAAAACTGATATCCTCATCATAATCAATCGTTTTTAGGTATTTTATCGGTATTTCGTCAATTTTTCCTCCTGCCAAATCCTTATCAACAAAACATCTTACTTCACATTTTCCTTTTATCTTTTCATAAAATTTTTTACCAATATTTCCTGCGCCATATATAATAATTTTTTTCGGAACACATACATTATTGAAATCACAATCTACCAGTTTTAACAATGTTCTATACCTTATTTGTGCAATATTATAAATTTTTTCCTGCTGATTTCGATCAAACGCAATATTTTTTAATAAGGACATCACATCGTAATGCCGAACACAATATTCAAGGAATTCATCCGCTTGATCAAACCAATTTCGTATGATAGCGAGCGGTCCTCCATTCCATTTCCCTGGCATAATATAATGTCTGAATAAAATTGGTTCGCTTACTTCAACATCTTTTCTTATTAAAAAGATAATTTCATTTTTACTGTTTTTTCTTTTAATAACACGGTTAATATATTCCGTATTCCTAGAAATGTATTTTATCTCTTCTGAATCTATAACAGTACGCAAAAAACAGGTTTTCTTAATTGTTTCACATTGAAACCTGTTGATTCGTTTTTGATATTTTCTTTTCAGTTCATCATATTTTTCTTCAAATGGATATTCCTGATCATGGCGAAAAACAAATCCGCTTTTCCTGTCCATAAAAGTTTTCGGATTATTTTTATCACGCTCTAAATTTTCTCTTTCCAGAGAATCCTCAAAATCATTCTCCATATAATGCAATACCCACTGCAAGCTGTCTGTAACCAACCAATCAAAAGGAGCAGACCAGCCTCTTAATCCATATTTTGCCATAGATGATGCTGTCTGGCAAGCAGAACCCAATGATATAAAATTGGAAAATACTTCCATTCCTTCGTATAATCCTCCTTTTGCTTTCCTTATAGCAGAATACCATGACTAGCCAAATAATCAAAATACCAATTCTCTCAAAACACAGAATCGTAACTATACTTCATATAAAACGTCTTCCAGTGAAATAATCGGACAATCCACTTTCTTGCTCAATTTTTCTTCTATCTCATCAAAGAAGGTAATTGCCGTCACTACAACCACATCAACTTCCTCTAATGCATCTTCCATAGAAACAATATCCACATCCGAATAAATTGTATCCGCTTTTTTATCAATGCCATAGGCAACTTCGATACCGCTGCCTTTTAATTCGTCTATCAAGGTTTCTCCGGCATAACTCATACCATAGACAGCAATTTTTTTATAGCTGTTCTTTTCAAAATAAGAAGCCAGATTCTTGCCTTCCTGTTTCACTTTCACCCATTGATTCATCATCAGAAACAACGCAAAGTGCTTATCCGACAACTGCTGCCTGTCTTGTATTTTCGCTCTCGTAACCTTTCCAACTCCGACTGCTCCTCCCGCTGCTCCTGCCAATAACGATAATACTCCGATAACTCCTTTTTTCATGCTCCTGCCTCCTTATTTTTGATGATAGGATTCATCCAATCAAAACCTTTTTTCCATCAAAGGCGAACCCATACCTGCGTATTCTTTCCGGGACAAATCCTTTTGCTTCCAAAGAAGACGAATACTGCTTATCCTCAATTTGTTGCAATGCAGCCTGTACTGTGTCCTGCAGGGTTTTCTCATCCTCTGGGTCATGCACCTTAAATTCTAATATAATAGCATCATCCGTTTTATGATATGGTTCCAGCATGACATCATATCTGCCAAATCCACTTTCCCTGTTCGATATAATCATATAGCGGTCAGCTAATTCCACCATAAGTCCCAGTACAAAACCATGATAAAACCTTTCTGGTTCACTTCCAGAAGGATTTTTCCCTGTGTCAAAATAACTGAAGGTTGTAAGCGCAACCTTATTCATATAAATATTCATTGCTTTCACATCGCCTAGCAGCAAAGCCTTGATAAAGTCATTATAATAATCATTTTCATTGCTTTCAAACCAATCACGGATCATATCGGCAAACATAATCCGCACCTCTTTATTCGTCAATGCCAACTGATAGCGATAAGCGCCCGTCCGCTCTACAAATTCTGTATCGACAACTTTCAAGTATCCGCTGGCAAGCAGAAGGCTCCAGGTCGCCCCTTTTTTCCCAGGCAGTTGGTTGTATACAATCTGTTCATCAATGACCGCCGAGATTGTTTCTCCGCGCATCAATGCCTCAAATTCCAATTTGATATTTTTATTTCCTTCCCGGATTAAATTTCCCACCAAACTGTTGGAACTGGTATTTGCCCAGTACGCTGCTAATTTATTCTTATCCAGATAATTAAGGATAGACCATGGATTATAGATATCTGTCTTGTTCCCAAATGTAAAACCATCATACCAGCTTTTTACCTTCTGCTTGCAATCGGATAAACCAAATTCATCCAGTGCGCCAAAGACTTCCTCTTCTGTAAATCCAAAAGTATCTGCATATTTTTCTGATGTTGTTGTCACTACCTCAAGATTATTCAAATCTGAAAAGATGGATTCTTTGCTAACCCTTGTAATGCCAGTCATAATGGCGCGTTCCAGCCATGGATTTGTCTTAAAAGTTGAATGAAAGAGACTTCTGAAAAATGCCGTTATTTCTTCCCAGTATCCGCCCACATAGGCTTCCTGCATTGGTGTATCATACTCATCCAGAAGAATAATAACTTTCTTTTTATAATATCTGGCAAGAAAATCTGACAATTTGTAAATCGAAAGCGTTGCCACCACCTCCGGCATATCCATGGAAACACTCAGGAAAAACTTTTTATCCTCTTCTGTCAGCAAACCGCTGTCCAAAAGAAAATAATTCTTACTGTATAATTCTGTAAGTATCTGACATATCCGCTGTTTTATCTGCGGATAGTTTCTTTCTTTCACTCCCGCAAAAGAAAGACTGATGACCGGATAAGTTCCCTGCATGGCACGGTATTTTTCATTCCGCCAGATAGACAGATTCTCAAACAAATCCCCCCGCCCTTCATACTTCACGGAAAAAAAATACTCTGTCATACTCATGGTCAGAGTTTTTCCAAAACGTCTGGGTCTTGCAATCAAGGTAACGTCATCTTGATTTTCCCACCATTCTGACAAAAAACTTGTTTTATCCACATAAAAACTGTCATTTTCAATAACCTTACCAAAATCCTGATGCCCGATTCCAACGGTTCTTGCCATATCGCCCCTCCTACACTTGTACATGGACTGCTGCAGCTTTTTCCTCGCGGATATTGTATCATAAAACAGTGAAAAATAAAATAATATCATAAAGGAAAATACTTAATATCTATATTATAAACCACTCATATACTAAGCCAGTCCGCAGGAATAATATCCGTTTTCCAATACCTCGGACAGATAACAACCTTATTGGGATTGGGATTTAGATATGCCGCCCAGTAACTAAAGGTACTATTGGCAATAATATGATGTTTGCAATGCTTCATTATCATCATTTCTTCATAATCCTGAAAACCCATATCACTGATATAGACAACCCTGTCATCTATTTTCAAATTATCCTTTACCCACGCCATATCATCAGAAAAAATCAAATAGGTTGGCTTGTCCGCCTTTTGCGCCATTAATTCTAAAGCTTTTGGATAATATCCTTTTTGGCTGATATCCCTGTTCAGTTTCAGAAAATCTCCTCTTCTGATATGAAGTCCCACCGTATTATCATTTTTTAAAATAGTTTTCAATTCCAATGGAAGATGAATCTTCGATTTTAATACAAACTCTTTTTGCAATATTTTCTTAATATCATCATAATATCTCAAATTAAAAAAATATCCCTTGTAATATACAGGAAAAAATGTATTGCTATTGACTTCCATAATATCTTCATCACAATACTTCCATGGCCACAGACCGTTTTTCGACATTGCATATATTTCCTGTCGTAAAAACCCGTTACCGGAAAGATATTTCCAATGCTTTAACACACAATCATCTGCGCTGGGCAACTTGATTCTGAATCTATCTAATCCATATATCCGATAACCATTTTTTTTAGCCAGGCATCCATCCTCTTTACGAAATACAGAATCTTCATTATTAATAAACCGTGTATCAAGATACACTTTTCTTCCTGTGTCAATCTGAAGTTTACGCGCAAAGGCATATTGGAACATCTGATTTCCCAGACCATCGGATATCTTGACAACATTCATTTTATCAGCACCTTTCCCATTGCAAAGGCAAATCACTTCACAAATGAAAATAAACTATATCCTACCATATTATAGGAGCCAAAATAAAATAGTCTCTATTAAGGCATTTATTCATTATTTTAAGTTTTTCTACCATTTCTTCCTGCCCATTTATCGCTGCAATAAATACCACGATATTATCCTTAATTAATATTTCCTCTGGAGCATATAATATATAGCCATAAAACTCTCCCCTTTGTTTAGAATCAACAAAACCTTTTATAGATATTTGCGGGAAGAAAACTGATACCATTTCTTTCACTACTAATCCATATTGTCCTGCCCCCCATATATATAACTCTTTTCCCTGCATGTCCATATCATTAACAATATCTGTTATATGATATAGATACCATAATTTATTAGATATTTCTTCTATATAGGTAAGTTTTAACTTACTCTCATTAAACATCTTAATAATGCCTTGAAAACATATTCTAAAATCCTCTATCTTTACTATCTTGTTCCTACTTTTCTTTCTTTGTTCGTAATCATCCAAAACATACTGATAATACTTAATTAATTGCCCCATTACAATCTGAGCCGAATGATTTTCCAGAAAAGTATTTTGAGCATTATTAAGAATTTCTTCTATTCTTTTATCTGCTATATCCTCTATAGCCTGAACTATTTTTTCATATATTGCATCCACGGAATAATCCCTTGTCAGATATCCATTCTTTCCATCCTCGATCACCTCTGGAACTCCGGCTACCGGAGTTGATATAATTATAAGCCCATTAGCCATCGCCTCAGATATTGCATTAGGGTATGATTCCACTTTACTTCCACAAATTAAGACTTCGTTTTGTAGATATTCATTGCTCATATCCGTGCAAAATCCTTTAAAGATAATCTTTTCCTGCAATTGGTTATCCTCTACATACTGCATACACTCATTACAATATTTCCCATCTGCATAACCGCACAAAGTAAGACCTGCTTCCACTCCATATTCTAAAACTTTATGAAAAGCCTTAATAACCGATAATTGATTCTTTCTTTTACAGATTGAGCCAACACAAATAAAATTAATCTTTTTCTTATTAAAATCTTTCTTTTGAAACGCCTCATCTGCCACTGTCCTAATACAAATCGAATCCGTATTCAGGCACTGATGCCACCGTTTCGCATAATACCATGAATCACAAATATGGTAATAAGGAAATATATTCATATATTTCAAACCAAAAAATTCAGGATCCATCTGATAAATATTCATAATATGAGGAATTCCTAGTTCCCTGCTTATTAATTCCACAAGCGGATTTATCTGCACTGAATGAAGCAGATCCGGATTATGTCTTACGATTGCATCCCTGAGACATTCGTAATTTTTATCAATACATATAATATCTATATCCCCCGGCTGCGGACTGATTCGATATGTCTGCCATTCATATTCAATATCAAAATTCAAACATATTTTTTGGTATTCATCGCTCATCTCTTCTCCATAATAATTGGAAAAGAAAACTATAACTTTATGCCCCAATTTCTTTATTAATGCAATTTGATGCAGCAGTGTAGTATAAGCTCCGCCAAAATTTTTTCCATAATCCATGAAATACGCTATTTTCATATCCATTCCTTTCGCTTCTCCCAGGCACAAAACGTCTCAAAAATACTTCCTATTTTCAATCT
>JAMPHJ010000041.1 GCA_023663465.1 Muribaculaceae bacterium
CGATTGACCATGAAGTCATTGCACAATATGCGGGTTCCGTGGCTATGGAATGTTTTGGAATCGTTGGTATGGCGGGTATGAATGTCAGAGACGGAATTGGCAGGCTTTTGAAAAGAGAGAGTATGACGAGAGGAATCCAGGTGCTTCTCAAAAATAACAAATTAACGCTGGATTTTCATGTGATTGTTTCTTATGGGGTCAGCATTCTGGCTGTGGCGGACAATCTGATTGACAGCGTGAAGTATAAGGTGGAAGAATTTTCCGGGATAGAAATTGAAAAGATTAACATCTTTGTAGAAGGTGTTAAAGTGATTGACTAAGGGAGGATCTGAGGTGGCTTCAAATATAATCGATGCTGCGATGATGGCAAAAATGTTCTTGGCGGGAGCGAAGAATCTGGAAAGTAAGAAAGAGTGGATTAATGAATTAAACGTATTCCCGGTACCGGATGGAGATACCGGAACGAATATGACGTTAACAATTATGTCTGCGGCAAAAGAAGTAGCGGCGCTCAATACGACGGGCGACATTGACATGCCTTCCTTGTGTAAAGCAGTTTCTTCCGGCTCTTTAAGGGGCGCAAGAGGAAATTCAGGAGTTATTTTATCCCAGCTTTTCAGAGGATACACCAAAGTTGTGAAATCCTATCAGGAAATCACGATTCCCGTATTGGCGGACGCTTTTGAGAAAGCTGTGGAAACCGCATATAAAGCAGTCATGAAACCGAAAGAAGGCACAATGCTGACCGTGGCGAAAGGCGGCGCCCAAAAGGCGAGGGAACTGGCGGATGAAGGCTTAGAAGATATGGCGGAGTTTTTAGACCAGGTTATCAAGTATGCGGACGAGGTACTGAGTAAAACGCCGGAGCTGCTTCCAGTTTTGAAACAGGCGGGAGTTGTTGACTCGGGTGGTCAAGGACTGATTCAGGTAATGAAGGGCGCCTATGATGCATATCTTGGCAAGGATATTGACCTTACCCTGTCCGAAGATGCAGGCTCCCATGTAAAAAAGACGTCCCAAGGCAGTAAAGAAGCGGCGGATACAGAAATTAAATTCGGCTATTGTACGGAATTTATCATTATGCTGAACAGAGTCTTTAATATCAAGATGGAAATGGATTTTAAAGAATATCTGGAATCTATCGGCGATTCTATTGTGGTAGTAGCGGATGAAGATTTGGTAAAGGTGCATGTACATACCAATGACCCGGGTCTGGCTATCCAGAAGGCCTTAAAGTAT
This sequence comes from Muribaculaceae bacterium, assembly GCA_023663465.1. Classification (GTDB taxonomy): domain Bacteria; phylum Bacillota; class Clostridia; order Lachnospirales; family Lachnospiraceae; genus UBA3282. The sequence continues at coordinate 1,240 of JAMPHJ010000041.1, forward strand.
GGCGCACTGTCCAATCTGAAAATTGACAATATGAGACTGGAACATCAGGAAAAACTTTTCAAAATGTCCCAGAAGGAAGAAAATCCGGTTACGGATACGTTAAAGCAGCCGGCGCAGACAGAAACGGCGAAAAAGGAAGTCGGGTTTATTTCGGTTTCCGTGGGCAAAGGTATCGATGAAATCTTTAAAGCGCTGGGCGTGGACTATATCATCGAAGGCGGTCAGACGATGAATCCCAGCACAGAGGATATGTTAAGCGCCATCGAGCAGGTGAATGCAGAAACCATTTTCATTCTGCCAAATAATAAAAACATCATTCTGGCAGCGAATCAGGCGCAGACTCTGGTAGAGGATAAAAAAATTATCGTGATTCCGACCAAGACAATACCGCAGGGGATTACTGCGATTATCAATTATGTGGCGGATATGCCGGTGGAAGAAAATCAGGAAACAATGTTAGAAGAAATCAAACATGTGCATACCGGACAGGTCACTTATGCGGTGCGGGATACGATGATTGACGATAAGGAAATTAAGCAGGGAGATCTGATGGGAATCGGCGATAAAGGAATCCTTTCGGTAGGAAGCGACAGGATGGACGTTACCATGCGCATGATTGATGAGATGATGTCTGACGAGATAGAATTAATCAGTATCTATTACGGTGCAGAAGTTACAGAAGAAGAGGCGAAAGCGCTTCATGCCGAAGTGGAAAAGAAATATGGCAGCTGTGACATCGAACTGCAATACGGCGGTCAGCCGATTTATTACTATATTGTATCTGTTGAATAAAACCGGAAATTCCCTGATAACAGAAGTGTTATTGGGGGATTTTGGATTTTGAGGTTGTTTTTATGGACATTACCGCACTTAAAGGAATTGGCGATAAGACGGCGAAATTATTCGCAAAGCTGGGCATTGTATCCGTGGAAGATTTGCTCCGCTATTATCCGAGAGACTATGATAAATTGGAACCGCCCGTGACGGTGGCCAAAGCCGCCATCGGGGAGCGGTGCGCCATACGGGGCGTGGTGACGGGCAATATTACTGTGAAACATGTCAGAAATCTAAGTATTTTAAACTTTACGATGCAGGATGTATCCGGCATGGTGCAGATGACTTATTTTAATATGCCCTATCTGAAAAATACCCTGAAAAAAGGCGCCTTTTACATTTTTCGTGGAATGATTCAGAAAAAAGGAAATTCTCTTGTCATGGAACAGGCGCAGATTTTTACACCGGATGAGTATGCAAAAATGGCGGATCACCTGATTCCGAAATACATGCTTACGAAAGGGTTAAGCAATCATGCAGTGACCAAGGCGGTCAATCGGGCATTTGAGGTAACTGCGCCAGAACAGGACTTCCTACCGGAAAGAATCCTTCAGAAATATCAGTTAATGCCGCTTAGGGAAGCTATGTACGGGATGCATTTTCCACAGGAAAAGGAAGCATTAATACAGGCGAGAAAAAGGCTGGTTTTTGATGAGTTTTTTCTGTTTATCTTGATGCTGCGCAGATGCAAATCCCAGAACAACGCCCTGCCCAATGAATATCAGATGATAGAGACTGCCGATACAGTACGGTTGATTGAAGCGCTTCCCTATACGCTTACCAATGCGCAGCAGAAAGTCTGGTCCGAAATCAAAGAGGACCTTGGTGGGAACGTGGTCATGAATAGGCTTATCCAGGGGGATGTAGGCTCTGGGAAAACGATACTCGCATTTCTTGCTTTAATTATGTGTTCGGCAAACGGCTGCCAGGGGGCGATGATGGCGCCGACCGAAGTACTGGCAAGGCAGCATTTTGAAGCGCTAGTAAAACTGAAAGAGCAGTATGGACTTGCGATACGCCCCATATTGCTGACCGGGTCCACCACTGCCAAGGACAGAAGAGTCATCTATGAACAGATTGCAAACGGTGAGGCGGATATCTGCATCGGAACCCATGCGCTGATTCAGGAAAAAGTAGTCTATCAGAAACTGGCGCTGGTGATTACGGATGAGCAGCACCGTTTCGGCGTCAGACAGCGGGAAATGCTTGCCGGGAAAGGAAGCGCCGTCCATGTTCTTGTGATGAGTGCAACGCCGATTCCAAGGACGTTGGCGATTATTCTTTACGGGGATTTACAGATTTCCGTATTGGATGAGCTGCCAGCGGACAGAATCCCGATTAAGAACTGTGTGGTCGGTACATCTTATCGAAATAGCGCGTATCGTTTTATGGAAAAAGAAGTAAGCGCAGGCAGGCAGGTCTATGTAATCTGCCCTATGGTAGAGGAGGGCGAGATGGAAGAGTTAGAGGATGTGATTTCTTATACGGCGAAACTGCGTTCCATATTGCCGCCTTCCATAGAAATCGCTTCTTTACATGGAAGGATGAAACCGGCGGAGAAAAACCGGATTATGGAGTCGTTTGCGGCGCATGATATCGATGTGTTGGTATCTACTACGGTAATAGAAGTCGGGATTAATGTCCCAAACGCCACCGTCATGCTTGTGGAAAATGCAGAACGATTCGGGCTTGCCAGTTTACATCAGCTAAGGGGGCGTGTGGGGCGCGGAGGCCATCAGTCCTATTGTATCTTTATCAGTACGACGCAAAACAAGGCGACGATGGATAGGTTAAAAATTTTAAACGAATCCAACGATGGTTTTTATATATCCAGTCAGGATTTGAAGCTGCGGGGACCGGGAGATTTGTTTGGTATCCGTCAGAGCGGCGACTTACAGTTTCAGTTGGGCGATGTGTTTCAGGACGCTTCCCTTTTACAGATAGCAAGCGAAGAAGTGGATAAGATGCTGGCATCGGACCCGGATTTGTGCGCGGAAGAAAACAGAAGGCTTTTAGAAAAGCTGGAAGAATCGGATGGAAATACTGTTGACTTTAGGACAATCTAAACGTAAACTGGAATAAGGCAAAAAGAGATTGTTACGGAGGAAGATTAAGATTATGTCGAAAATTGCAATTGTTACGGACAGCAACAGCGGAATTACACAGGCACAGGCAAAAGAGATGGGGATTTCGGTGTTACCGATGCCTTTTATGATTGAGGATGAGACTTATTATGAGGATATTACGTTAACGCAGGCGGAATTTTATGAGAAACTTGCAGCCGGCGCGCCGGTGGTAACAAGCCAGCCTACGCCTGAGTCCGTCCTGAATCTTTGGGATGGATTGTTGCAGGATTATGACGAAATCGTGCATATCCCGATGTCCAGCGGATTAAGCGGTTCCTGCCAGAGCGCCATCATGCTTTCTGGGGATTACGAAGGCAGGGTGCAGGTTGTGAATAATCAGCGGATATCGGTGACCCAGAGACAGTCCGTCCTGGATGCGCTGACGCTTGCAGAGCGTGGAAAAAGCGCCGTGGAAATCAAAGAATTTCTGGAAAAGGACAAATTCAATTCCAGTATTTATATTATGTTGGATACGCTATATTATCTGAAAAAAGGCGGACGGATTACGCCGGCGGCAGCCGCGCTTGGCACGATTTTACGCTTAAAGCCGGTTTTACAGATTCAGGGGGAAAAGTTGGACGCATTCGCCAAAGCGCGCACCGTATCCCAGGGAAAGACCATAATGATTAACGCCATTAGAAACGATATGAATAATCGTTTTGGAGGCGCCACACCGGATAATATCTGGTTGGAAATGGCGTATACTTATGATTTGGACGCTGCGATGCAGTATAAAAAAGAGGTAGAAGAGGCATTTCCGGGTTTTGAAATTCATATGGATCCTCTATCGCTCAGTGTGTCCTGTCATATCGGTCCTGGCGCTATGGCGCTTGCATGTTGTAAAAAGATATAAGTCAGGGGGATAAAAGGAGATATCGTATGCTTTTTAATTCCGCAGAATTTTTGCTGTTTTTTCCGATTGTAACGCTTATTTATTATGTCATACCCCAAAAAGCAAAAAATTTCTGGCTGCTTTTAGCCAGTTATTTTTTCTATATGTGCTGGAATGTAAAGTATGTGTTATTATTGCTTTTTTCTACGGTCATTACTTATGCCAGCGGTTTGTTGTTAGAGAAATTTGCGCGTCAGGCAAGTTACAAAAAGTTGATTGTTGCGGCAAGTATGGTTTTGAATCTGGCAGTATTGTTTTATTTTAAATACTTTAACTTTGCCCTCTCGCTTGTGAGCGGACTGTTTGCAGCCATACATATTGAGCTGCAAATACCGGAATTTGATATTCTGCTTCCGGTTGGCATTTCTTTTTATACGTTTCAGGCGTTAAGCTATACGATGGATGTTTACCGCGGTGAAATTTATGCAGAAAAGAATTTTTTCCGCTACGCGCTGTTTGTTTCCTTTTTCCCGCAGTTAGTTGCAGGACCGATTGAAAGGTCAAAAAATCTGTTAAAACAATTTCCAACGCCCAAAAAGTTTGATTTTGAAAGGGCGAGAGACGGATTTTTGCTGATGTTGTGGGGATTTTTCTTAAAAATTGTTTTAGCTGACAGAATCGCGATATTTGTAGATACGGTTTATGCCGATTATGGGACGTATACAGGCTGGTTTCTGACTGTGGCGACAATCTTTTTCGCAGTGCAGATATATTGTGATTTTTACGGATACTCGGTGATTGCTATGGGAGCGGCGCAAATATTAGGGATTCGGCTGATGGAAAATTTTGACGCGCCATATTTAGCCACTTCCGTTGCAGAGTTTTGGAGAAGATGGCATATCTCTTTGACTTCGTGGTTTAAAGATTATTTGTATATTCCTTTAGGCGGCAGTCGAAAGAAAAAAGTAAGAAAGTATCTGAATAAGCTGATTGTATTTCTTGTCAGCGGTCTATGGCATGGCGCGGAAATTTCGTATGTTATCTGGGGAGGAATCAACGGGATTTATCAGATTATCGGAGAAATATTGCAGCCTGTACGGGATAAAGCGGTATCAGTTCTGAAACTAAACAGGCAGTCTTTCGGGCATAAATTCGTGCATATGGCAGGAACGTTTATTCTGGTGGATATTTCATGGATTTTTTTCAGGGCGGATAGCTGGATAAACGCGCTGCGGATACTGAAACGGATATTGATAGCGGACAACCCCTGGATTTTATTCGACGGTTCGCTGTATGGGTGCGGTTTGGACAGCAGAAATTTTGGTCTGATGATAATAGGTATCGGTATTTTATTGTTTGCAGATTTTTGTAAGGTAAAAGGGATTCGGATAAGGGAGGCTATTGTTAGGCAGGATGGCTGGTTCCGCTGGCTTTTCATTGCTTTTTCAATCTGGGGAATTATTACCTTTGGCGTATGGGGGCCGGGATATAATTCCGTGGATTTTATTTATTTTCAATTTTAGAGAGGAACGTTTATGGATAAGAAGAAAAAGGTAAAGCATGTAGCAGGCTGTGTGATAACAATAGGACTGGTTGCTGCGCTTTTAGCGTATTCATCGGGCGTTGCGCAAAGTAAAATAAGCGATTTTAAATATATGCCTTTTTTTGAGCAGGAGGAGGATTTTGATATTTTATTTATGGGGACGAGCCATGTGATAAACGGCGTATTTCCGATGGAGTTGTGGCATGATTACGGCATGGTTTCCTATAATTTCGGTGGGGATGGCAGCAGAATCGCCACTTCCTATTGGGTCATGGAAAACGCGTTTGATTATACCACGCCGAAGTTGGTGGTGATTGATTGCTACGGTTTGTCGGAAACAAGGAAAATACATCCTGAATTTGCCCATCTGCATCCTTGTTTTGATGCCTTTCCACTCAGTAAGACAAAGATGCAGGCAGTTTTTGATTTGCTGGATGGAAAAGCGAGTGTGGAAGAGACGACACAAGAAAATGGAACAAGGACGAGAAGCGGTATGGAGCTTATCTGGGATTATATTATCTATCATTCCCGCTGGAACGAAGTGGGGAGGGAAGATTATATAGCTGATTATACAAAAGAAAAGGGAGCGGTATCAAGAATTAAGGTGGGCGAACCCGTTATAGAGGTATGGGAGCACACGGAGCGCAAATTGGAGGAAGACACTGTTTCCATTGAATATCTTGAAAAAATGATTGCAGACTGTCAGGAAAGGGGTATTGAGGTTCTGTTGACTTATCTGCCTATGAAAACGACAGAAACAGAGCAGCTTGAGGCGAACAGGGTATACGATATTGCCGGGCAGTATGGCGTAAATTATATTAATTTTCTTGATTTGGATATTGTCAGAGGGGAAACCGATTATTATAATAACGACCATTTGAATCCGTCGGGGGCAAGAAAAATAACTGACTATATCGGTCAATATATAGCGGACAATTATTCCATAACAGACCATAGGGAAGATAAGGCGTATGAAAACTGGTATGCTGATTATGCGGACTATGCAGCGTATAAATTAGATAATCTCAAAAATTGTGAATCATTGGATAATTATTTGATGCTTTTAGCGGATAAAAATTATGTTTCGGTGGTTGAAATGAAAAATCCCGATGTTTTAAACTGTGCGCCGTATAACAGCCTTTTGGAGAATGCAGGGGCAGAGTGTAAAAAAGCCGAGCAGGATATGGATATTGCAATTACGGTGCTGGATAAAGAAACGGAGCAGGTAATAGACCAATGCAGTTTTTCTTTTCAGCCTCCCATAAAAAAATAATCGCTTTTTATCTTTGATTCTGCTATAATATACGACGAAATCACAAAAAGAGGAAAAATTAATGGCACACAATGACGATATACAACGATTGATTGAAGCGCAGGATTTGACACAGCATCCGCCGGAACAGGAACCGGAAAGGCAATATTATTTTATTAAAAAATGCCGTGAGATCGTGAAAAAGAAATCCGAGGAATTAGGACGCCCCCTTTTCGCGGCTACGGTAACCTTCGGGTGTCAGATGAACGCCAGGGATTCCGAGAAGCTTACGGGGATTTTACAGCGAATCGGTTATGAAATGACAGATGTGGAAGAAGAAGCGGATTTTATCATTTATAATACCTGCACCGTCAGGGACAATGCCAATCAGAGAGTTTACGGACGGCTCGGCTATCTGGGCAGTATGAAGAAAAAGAAACCGCATTTAAGGATTGCCCTATGCGGCTGCATGATGCAGGAAATTTCGGTTATCGAAAAAATAAAGAAAAGTTATCGTTTTGTGGACTTGGTTTTCGGGACCCACAATCTTTTTAAATTTGCCCAGCTATTTGTGGAAATGCTGGAAAACGAAGAAGCATCGCATCAGATGATGGTGGATATCTGGCAGGGAACCGACCAGATTGTGGAGGAGCTTCCCGTCAGCCGCAAATACCCTTATAAATCTGGTATCAATATTATGTTTGGGTGCAATAATTTCTGCAGTTACTGTATCGTGCCTTATGTCAGAGGGCGCGAACGCAGCCGGGAACCGGAAGAAATCCTTAGTGAAATCAGACGGCTTGCCACAGATGGCGTGATAGAAATCATGCTGCTTGGACAGAACGTCAATTCTTATGGGAAAAATCTGAAACATCCGATGACATTTGCAAGACTTTTAGAGGAAATCGAGCAGATAGACGGGATTCAGAGAATCCGCTTTATGACTTCCCATCCTAAGGATTTGTCGGATGACCTGATTGCCGTTATGAAGGATTCTAAAAAAATATGCCGCCATCTGCATTTGCCGCTGCAATCGGGCTCGAACCGGATTTTGCAGGCAATGAACAGAAACTATACGAAGGAAAGTTATCTTGCCTTGGTAGAGAAAATCAAAAGCGCCATGCCGGATATCGCGATGACAACGGATATTATTGTGGGATTTCCGGGGGAAACGGCAGAAGATGTGGATGAGACCATCGACGTTGTGAGGAAAGCGGGATATGATAATGCCTTTACCTTTCTATATTCTAAGAGAACCGGGACAAAGGCGGCCGAGATGGAAAATCCGGTTTCTGAAGAAGAAATCAAAAGAAATTTTGACAGATTATTAAAGGTTGTGCAAGATACAGCGAAGGAAAGGGCGCTCTTATTACAGGGCAGGAAAATGGAAGCGCTGGTAGAGGAAATAAACGAGCAGGATACATCCCTTGTGACAGGACGGCTTTCTAATAATATGCTGGTTCATTTCCCAGGAGATGCTTCTGATATTGGAACACTGAAGATGGTATCTTTGGACGAGTGCCACGGATTTTATTATACGGGACATGTATTACCTTGATTTATTGTAAAGATAAGAAAAATACAATAAAAATGCAAAAGTACAGATAGAAAAAGCGAGAAAATACAAGAAAGACGGTAGGAAACATGGCAGAATTAACTCCCATGATGCAGCAATATGTGGAAACAAAAAAAGAATACCCAGACTGTATTCTTTTTTATCGTCTCGGTGATTTTTACGAGATGTTTTTTGAAGATGCGAAAACCGCAGCCAGAGAACTTGAAATTACCCTGACGGGCAAAAGCTGCGGGTTAGATGAGCGTGCCCCCATGTGCGGGATTCCCTATCACGCTGTAGACGGCTATCTGAATAAACTGGTCTCAAGAGGTTACAAGGTTGCGATTTGCGAGCAGATGGAAGACCCCAGGGAAGCGAAAGGGCTTGTCAAGCGGGAAGTTATCAGAATTGTCACACCCGGTACGAATCTTAGCATTCAATCTATGGAGGATTCCAGAAACAACTATATTATGTGCATTTCCTATTTTCCAGGAAAAATCGGCGTTTCCGCAGCGGATGTTACGACGGGGGACTACTATCTGACGGAAGTGGAAGATCTGCGGACGCTGCAGGATGAAATCAATAAGTACGCGCCTTCTGAAATTATCTGTAATGAAGCTTTCATGGTCAGCGGACTCGATATGGAGGATTTGAAATACCGGCTGGGCGTTACGATTTATTCCCTTGCCAATCATTATTTTGACGAGGAATTATGCCGTCGCTGTCTTTTAAAGCATTTTCATGTCAATTCTCTTGGCGGACTGGGTATCGAGGAATTTGTTACCGGATGGATTGCTTCCGGGGCGCTGCTGCAATATCTGTATGAAACGCAGAAAACTTCCTTAGAGCATTTTACCCATCTCTATCCTTATCTGACAAATAAGTATATGATACTGGATGGAGCTACAAGAAGGAATTTGGAGCTGTTGGAAACTTTGCGTGAGAAACAGAAAAAAGGTTCCTTAATCGGCGTTTTGGATAGGACGAAAACAGCGATGGGCGGCAGACTGCTGCGCAAATATATCGAACAGCCGCTATTGGATAAAGAAGAGATTGAGAAGCGTCTGGACGCTGTAGAGGAATTGTGCCAGAACAGTATGTTAAGAGATGAACTGCGGGAGTATCTGAGTCCGATTTATGATTTAGAGCGACTGCTTGGTAAAGTCAGTTACCGCACGGCGAATCCACGGGACCTCATTGCATTTCGGGGGTCGTTAGAGATGCTTCCTTCCATTAAGGCGGTTTTACAGGATGCAAATTCCTCTATACTGACAGGAATTAGTGAAGAAATGGATGATTTGTCGGATATTTTTCACTTGATTGACGAGGCGGTGATAGAAGACCCGCCCATTCTCATCAAAGAAGGCGGAATCATCAAGGAAGGCTTTCATCAGACTGTAGACGAGCTTAGAAAAGCCAAAACGGAAGGGAAAAACTGGATTGTCTCTTTGGAAAATGAGGATAGGGAGCGCACAGGCATTAAAAATCTCCGTATCAAATACAATAAAGTCTTCGGTTACTACTTTGAAGTCACCAATTCCTATAAAAATATGGTTCCGACGGATTATATCAGGAAACAGACGCTTGCCAATGCGGAGCGTTATACGACGCCGCGTCTAAAAGAGCTGGAAGATACGATTCTGAACGCGGAAGATAAACTGTTTTCTTTAGAATATGATTTATTCTGTGAAATCCGGGAAAAAATTGCCGCCCAGATGGAAAGAATCCAGCAGACTGCAAGAAAAATTGCCAATTTAGATGTGCTGGCGTCTCTTTCCTATGTGGCGGAGCGGAATCATTATGTGAGACCGCGTCTCAATGAAAAGGGCATGATTCATATTAAAGGCGGCAGACATCCGGTGGTGGAAAAGATGATTCAGAACGACATGTTTATCGCAAACGACACCTATCTGGATAATAAAAAGCACTGTATCGCCGTGATTACCGGCCCCAATATGGCGGGAAAATCAACTTATATGAGACAGACTGCCTTAATTGTCTTATTGGCGCAGATAGGGGCTTTCGTGCCCGCCGAGGAAGCGGATATCGGCATTGTGGATAGAATTTTTACCAGGGTGGGCGCATCGGATGATTTAGCGAGCGGGCAGTCCACATTTATGGTGGAAATGAATGAAGTTGCAAATATTTTGCGGAACGCGACTTCCAATAGTCTGTTGGTTTTAGATGAAATTGGGCGTGGAACTTCTACCTTTGACGGGTTAAGCATCGCCTGGGCGGTGATAGAGCATATCAGCAACCGGAAATTTCTGGGTGCGAAAACCCTGTTTGCTACGCACTATCATGAGTTGACGGAATTAGAAGGTAAAATAGACAATGTGACGAATTACTGTATCGCGGTCAAGGAAAAAGGGGATGATATCGTTTTTCTCCGTAAGATTATCAAAGGCGGCGCCGATAAGAGCTATGGAATCCAGGTTGCCAAACTTGCCGGGGTGCCGGATATGGTAATCGACAGGGCAAAGGAAATCGTAGAACAGTTAAGTGAAAATGATATCACGGAAAAAGTGCAGCAGATAGAGATTCCTGTTAAAAACGAAAAAGGAAAGCCCGTCAAATACGATGAGGTGGACTTAGAGCAGATTTCCCTGTTCGATACGGTAAAAGACGAGGATATTTTAAAAGAATTAGAAGAAATCGACGTCCAGAACCTGACGCCGGTGGACGCGCTAAATACACTGTACCGTCTGCAGAATAAATTGAAAAACAGATGGCAGGGATAAAAAGAAAGGAATCGTGACAAACGATGAAAATAAACGTTCTGGATCATCAGACGATTGATAAAATTGCCGCCGGGGAAGTGGTGGAGCGGCCGGCAAGCGTCGTAAAAGAGTTGGTAGAAAATGCCATAGATTCCGGCGCAAATGCAATCACCGTAGAAATTAAAGACGGTGGAAAATCCTTAATCCGCGTAACGGACAATGGCAGCGGGATTGAGAAATCCCAGATAAGAAATGCCTTTTTGCGCCATGCCACAAGTAAAATTACTTCCGCAGAAGATTTGACTGACTTGGTCAGTCTAGGATTTCGCGGGGAGGCATTGGCGAGTATTGCAGCGGTTTCTATGGTGGAAGCGATTTCTAAGACGCCAGAGGATTTGACGGGCGTCCGTTATCTGATAGAGGGCGGTCTGGAAAAAGAAATGGAAGAAATCGGCGCGCCGGAGGGTACGACGATTCTTGTCAGGAATCTTTTTTATAATACCCTGCCACGCCAGAAATTTTTAAAACAGCCGCAGACGGAAGGCTCCTATGTGGCGGATTTGATGGAGCATCTTGCCCTGTCCCATCCGCAGATTGCGTTTCATTTTATTGCCAATAAACAGAGCAGATTCCATACTTCCGGCAATGATGATTTAAAAGAGGTTATTTACAGGATTTACGGGAAAGATATCGTCAAGGAATTAAACGAAATCCATGTGAAAGGAGAAGGCTTTTCCATCGACGGCTTCTTAGGGAAACCGATTATTAACCGGGCAAACCGCAATTATGAGGTTTTCTATATCAACGGCAGGTTTATAAGGAGCAATCTTTTGAGCAAGGCGGTTGAGGATGGTTATAAAGAATATCTGATGCAGCATAAATTTCCATTCTGTATCCTGCATTTTACCATCGATACGAAGCGCATTGACGTCAACGTCCATCCGACGAAGATGGAAGTGCGGATTGCCGAGGAACAGCTTTTTTATCAGATGGTGCGGGATATTATTTTTCAATATCTGCGCGAACAGGAAATGATACCAGAAGTAACGCCAGGTCAGGACATTGCAGAAAAAAAGCCGGTGAAAGAAAGCATCAAAACGGCGCCGGAACCTTTTGAGACAAGAAGAATCGCGGCGGCGTCAGAACGCCCTGCCCCTCAGAATATGGTAAGGGAGCTTCCGCGTTATATGGAAATGCCCATCCACGATGTGAAAAATATATCCGCCGGAAAATCAGCGTCCTCACAACCGACGCCCTCGCAGCCGACTCCGCCGACGCCAGCGCCCCCAAAACCGGAACAATTGGAGTTATTCAATGAGAAACTCCTATCGGAAAAAGCAAGGGAGCATTATCAAATCATCGGACAGCTATTTGAAACCTACTGGCTGATTTCCTATCAGGACAAGCTTCTGATTATGGATCAGCACGCGGCGCATGAAAAAGTGAAATATGAGCGGTTTATGAAACAGTACCGCGTCCATGATATCGTATCCCAGAATCTGAATCCGCCACTCGTAATCACCTTAAACGGGAAGGAAAAGGCGTGTCTGCTGCAATACAAAGAGCATTTTGAATCGATGGGTTTTACGGTGGAAGAGTTTGGCGGCAATGATTATGCCATCAGCAGCGTGCCCCTTGATTTGTATGGATATCAGGAGGCGGAACTGTTTTATCAGATACTGGACGAGCTGGCGGAGGATAATGTCCCAAGGGAGCCGGATGGTATTCGCATGAGAATCGCTACACTTGCCTGTAAAGCGGCGGTAAAAGGGAATAACCGCATGTCCATACAGGAAGTGGAGGCATTAATCGACGAGCTGCTGACGCTGGAGAATCCCTATAATTGTCCCCACGGCAGACCGACGATAATTACCATGAGTAAGTATGAGCTGGAAAAGAAGTTTAAAAGGATTATCTGAGTATGTGTGAAAAGAAACCTTTGATTATCATAACAGGACCTACCGCAGTCGGAAAATCTGCGTTATCTATCGCCTTAGCCAAAGAAATCGGCGGGGAAATCATATCGGCGGATTCCATGCAGGTATACCGGCATATGGACATCGGCTCCGCGAAGATTACGCCCGCGCAGATGGAAGGGATTCCCCATCATTTACTTGATATTCTGGAACCGGAGGAAGAATTTCATGTCGTGAAGTTCCAGACGCTGGCAAAAGAGGCGCTTGGTCAGATTGATAGAGCCGGCAGGATACCGATAGTAGTGGGGGGAACCGGCTTTTATATCCAGTCCGTACTGTATGATATTGATTTTACAGAGACAAAAGAGGATACGGCGTTTCGGGAAGGGTTGGAAGCGTTTGCGCGCAAAGAAGGCGCCCATGCATTGTTTGAGAGGCTTCGCAGCATAGACCCCAAATCCTGCGAAATCATTCATGAACATAATATCAAGCGCGTCATTCGTGCAATCGAGTTCTATGAGAAGACCGGGACACCGATTTCAGAGCATAATGAAAAGCAGCGGGAAAAGATATCTCCTTATAAGTACGCCTATTTCGTCTTGACAGACGAGCGCGCCAGACTCTATGAGAGAATCGACAGGCGGGTGGATGAAATGCTAAAAGACGGTCTGGTAGACGAGGTCATGAGATTAAAAGACAGGGGCTGTACGAGGGACATGGTTTCCATGCAGGGACTCGGTTATAAAGAGATTCTAGAGTATCTAGATGGAGATAGTACGTTGGAAGACGCCATTTACCGCATGAAAAGAGATACGAGACATTTTGCCAAACGACAGCTTACCTGGTTTCGCCGGGAAAGAGATGTTTTGTGGGTGGATAGACAAAATTTCAGGCAAGAGTCTGGGCAGGATATACTAGAAAAAGCAGCCTCTTGTGCAGCTTCCGGTGAGGATGGGCGGATATTGGCCTATATGCTACAGATATTAACGGAAAAAGGAATTTTATCGAATGGACAATAATTATCAGGAAACAATGGGAAAAAATACCATAGAAGAACTATACGGCGCTTTCGGGATATCCCCCAAAGTGCTTGCTTTTGGCAACGAAATCTTAACATCGTTAGAAGAACGCTTCCGGCGTATTGATGAAACTGCGGAGTACAATCAATTGAAAGTTATCCGCGCCATGCAGGAGTGCAGAGTCAGCGAGGCATGTCTGCTAGGCACCACAGGTTACGGTTATAATGATTTGGGCAGGGATACCCTGGAGGAAGTCTATGCCAAAGTATTTTGTACAGAAGATGCGCTGGTGCGCCCTCAGATTACCTGTGGCACGCACGCGCTGGCGTTAGCGCTGATGAGTAACCTGCGTCCGGGGGATGAATTGTTGTCGCCGGTGGGAAAGCCTTACGACACGTTGGAAGAAGTCATCGGCATCCGCCCTTCTAAGGGGTCGCTAAAGGAATACGGCATCTCTTATAGGCAGGTGGATTTAAAGCCGGACGGCAGTTTTGATTATGAGGCAATCCGGCAGGCAATTCATACGAATACGAAATTAGTCACCATTCAGCGCTCCAAAGGCTATCAGACGCGCCCTACCTTGTCGGTAGAACGAATCGGGGAGCTGATTGCTTTTATCAAGGGCATCAAACCGGACGTGCTCTGCATGGTAGATAACTGTTACGGGGAATTTGTGGAAACGATAGAGCCGGGGGAAGTGGGGGCTGACATGATTGTGGGCTCTTTAATCAAGAATCCCGGCGGCGGTCTTGCCCCCATCGGCGGTTATATCGCCGGCAGACGGGACTGCGTGGAAAATGCCGCTTATCGGCTGACTTCACCGGGGCTTGGAAAAGAAGTGGGCGCCTCGCTGGGCGTTCTAAGCTCTTTTTATCAAGGGCTGTTTCTTGCGCCGTCTGTCACCGCAAGCGCGTTAAAAGGCGCTATATTTGCTGCCAATCTTTATGAGAAAATCGGGTTTTCTGTGATTCCTGACGGAACGGAAAGCAGACATGATATCATTCAGGCGGTTACGTTTGGAAAACCGCAAGGGGTTATCGCCTTTTGTCAGGGGATTCAGGCGGCGGCTTCGGTGGACAGCCATGTCATGCCCGAACCCTGGGATATGCCCGGTTATGACAATCAGGTGATTATGGCGGCGGGCGCGTTTGTTTCGGGCTCTTCCATAGAACTGAGCGCAGACGGACCGATTGCGCCGCCTTATGCGGTTTATTTCCAGGGCGGTCTGACTTGGCACCATGCCAAACTGGGCATTTTAAAGTCCTTACAGAGTCTGATAGACCATGAGGTCGTGTCGGAAGATTTCAGGATTCTCTGAAATGGATAGAAAAAGGGAAGCCAAAATGGAAACGAATCATGCTGACCCAAAAATGCTGCCGAAAAAAATGGTAAATTTTGTATACATAAAAAAGGGATTGTGATAAAATAAGCAGTGTATGTTATAGGGAGGTATCTATGCAAAAGAATAATTGGGCTTGTTTTTTATTGATATTGGCAGGCATCGTTATCGGCGGTTTCATCGGAAGTATCCTGCCTGTTGAATGGCTAAATTACGGGCAGTCCTTCGGACTATCGTCACCGATTGTGCTAGACCTTGGCATTTTATGTATTACGTTTGGTCTGTCGATTAAGATAAGTGTGGCAAGCATTATCGGGATTATTCTGGGGATTCTTATTTATCGTTTTATTTAAGCTCTTGAGAATGGATTTTCCCATCCAGGCAAGAAGGAGAGAATTGCTATCGGGAAAAGAGGCTGAATGAAATTAGTAAAGTATGAGAACAATGATAATGGCGTGATGCAAAATCTTCCATATGAGAAATTTATTTCCTATGGAGCCGAAGCGTTGACTGATGCCGAGCTGCTTGCGATTATGATTCGCACCGGAACGCATGAGATGAGCGCCAGGGAGCTTGGGGAAGAAGTGCTAAAGGCGGCGGGCAGATACGGTAACGGTCTGCTGGGACTGCACCATATCCCGTTACAGGAACTGGAGCGGTTAAAAGGCATCGGCAAGGTCAAGGCAGTGAAACTAAAGGCTCTTGCGGAAATATGCAAAAGAATGGCACAGAGCAAGGCGAAAAAGACGCTGACCTTTACCAATCCGCGTTCGATTGCCGATTATTATATGGAACGGTTCCGACATGAAAAAGTAGAACATATTCTGCTTTTGTTGTTGGATTCCGGGCTGCATCTGCTGGAAGAGGAGCTGATTTCGACAGGAACGGCTAACGCTTCACTATTGTCGCCCAGAGAAGTCTATATCAGCGCATTCCGATCGCAGGCGACTCATATGATGCTGTTACACAATCATCCGGGAGGCAATCCGGCGCCGAGTAATCCTGACATCATGATTACGGAGCGGATTGCGGATATCGGAAAGACAATAGATATTTTTTTACTGGATCATATCATTATTGGGGATAACAGTTATTTTAGTTTTAGAGAAAGTAAATTAATCAGTTGACGGAAAGAGTGAAAGGAGTAAATAACCTTGGCGAATTATGCATTTGGAATTGATTTAGGGACGAGCAATATCAAAATATATAACCGTACGGACGACAGCGTTTTAGTGGAAAAGAATATGATTGCCATTGAGAATAAGAAAACGATGTTTGCGTACGGAAATTCTGCGTTTGAAATGTATGAGAAAACGCCCGGTAATATTCATATTACCTATCCGCTTAGCAACGGCGTGATTGCCGATATCCAGAATATGGAAACTCTTGTAAAATACTTTATGATTGATTTGATGAAGGGAAATATACGTTCCGCCGACTATTATATTGCGGTTCCCTGGGATGTGACAGAAGTGGAAAAACGTGCGTTTAAGGATTTGATTAAAGAATCCAACGTCAAGGCAAAACGGGTCATGGTCGTGGACAAAGCGGTGGCGGACGGGCTAGGACTCGGTATTGATGTGAAAAATTCACAGGGAGTTTTCGTTGTCAATGTGGGCTTTGATACGACGGAAATTTCGATTTTATCTCTTGGAGGCATCGTTTTAAGTAAACTGATTAAAGTGGGTGGCAGGAAATTTGACGAGGCAATCAAAGGTGCGATACGCCGCGAATATAATTTAATCATAGGCGGTAAAACGGCGGAAAACGTGAAAATTGCCTTAGCGGAATTAGAAGCAGAAAAGAGCGGGGCAATCGTATATGGACGTGACATCGTGACCGGACTGCCGGTAGAACGGGAAATTCCGCTGGCATTGGTGGATGAATGCATGTCGGAACACTTTAATACCATTATTGATAACATCAAGGTTATTTTAGAGCGTACACCGCCGGAATTGTCCGCCGATATTTACAGGCATGGGATTTATCTGACCGGCGGGGCTTCCCAGGTCAACAAGCTTGCCCAGCTAATCAGCAAGGGCACCGGACTGAAGGTGAATGTTTCCGAACATCCGATTGAGAGTGTTGCGCTGGGGCTTGCCAAAATTATAAACGACGATAATTATAAATCCGTAGCCTATGCAATAGAAGGAATGAGTAAATGAGTCCAATTATAAAAAAGAGAGGCGAAAAGTTTGCCTTGCAGGACAAACGGTTTGTTCTGCCGGGTAAATATGTTCTTTTTATTCTGACAATTCTATGTACCGGCATGGTGCTGCTTACGTTTAATACAACGATTTTCAGCGGACCTTTGAGCGCCATTGCCGGATATACGGTTGTTCCTTTTGAAGAGGGCATCAGCGCTTTGGGAAGTTATCTGCGCAGCCGCTCCGAGGAGCTTGGACAGATTCGGGATTTGATTGCCGAAAACGAGGCGTTAAAAGCGCAGATTGATGAGCTGACAATAGAGAATACAAGATTACAGCAGGACCGTTACGAGTTGACGAATCTGCGGGAATTATATAAATTGGATTCGCAATATGACGAGTATGACAAGGTCGGGGCGAGAATTATCGCCAGGGATTCGGGCAATTGGTTTTATTCGTTTGTCATCAACAAAGGCGCGGATGACGGACTTTTGGTGGATATGAACGTCATGGCTGGAAGCGGTCTCGTGGGGCGGATTGTGGATATCGGACCAAACTGGGCGAAAGTCAAGGCGATTATCGCGGATGATTCCAATGTCAGCGCAATGGTCTTATCCAGCTCCGATAATATGATTGTTTCCGGCGATTTGAAGTTATACGCTTCCGGGGTGATTTCCTTTGAACAGTTAATCGACAGTGATGATGTGGTTGTGGAAGGGGATAAAATTGTCACTTCCAATATTAGTGATAAATATCTTCCCGGCATTCTCATCGGCTATATCAGTACGATTAACAGGGACGCCAACAATCTGACCAAGTCGGGATATATCACCCCGGCGGTAGATTTTGAGCATTTGGAAGAGGTACTTGTAGTTTTGGAGTTAAAACAGTCGATAGACGATTGATATTGGGAGCAGATAACATTATGAAGCGTGCATTGACGACGGCTTTCTTTATTTTTCTATGTTTTTTATTGCAGTGTACGGTTTTTCGTTCACTTGCTTTTGGCGGCATTGTGCCGAATTTATTGGTGGTACTTACGGCGTCGTTTGGTTTTATGCGGGGTGAAAAGTGCGGACTGCTGATTGGTTTTTTCAGCGGCCTGTTGATTGATATCTTTTTCGGCTCGGTCATTGGGTTTTATGCGCTTCTTTATATGTATATCGGATATGCGAACGGGAAGTTTTGTACGATTTTTTATCCCGAAGATATCAAGTTGCCAATTATGCTGATTCTGGGCAGCGACTTTTTTTACGGCATTATGTGTTATGTGATTTTGTTTTTGCTGCGTGGGAAATTTGAATTTCGATATTATCTTTTGCATATTATTTTGCCAGAAATTGTTTATACGATTGTAGTTACGTTGTTTTTGTATCCGATTATCTTGTGGGTAAATTACAAGTTGGAGCAGAGCGAGAAAAGGAGTGCAAGGAAGTTTGTTTGAGCATCTTTGGGAACATCTGAAAGAAAATATTTTTAATATGGTGACTTCCAGGCTGATTGTACTCGTTTTGATTTTGCTAGGTATGGGAAGTTATCTGATTTATGCGATTTTTCAGTTACAGATTGTAAACGGCGAGGAATATTTTAATAATTTTCAATTGAAAATTACGAAGGAAAGAACGATTGCTTCCACCAGGGGGAATATTTATGGCAGAAACGGAGAGCTGCTCGCCTATAATGAATTAGCTTATTCTGTTACGATTGAGGACGTCTATGAATCCGGGCGTAACAAAAACGCCAATCTGAACGATACCATCTACCGGCTGATTCAGATGATTGAGAGAAACGGCGATCATATTATCAATGACTTCAATATTGTACTGGACAGTGGCGACAATTATCGGTTTAATTTAGAAGGGACACAGCAGCTTAGATTCCTTGCCGATGTCTATGGACATGCGCTGATAGAGGACTTAAAGGAATCAGAGAGGGACGCATCCCCGGATGAGGTAATCAATGATTTGTGCGGCGCTGCCCGTTATGGAATCGGAAATTATATGGATGAGTCGGATAGGGACAGTTTTGTGCCGGGACTTGGCTATACAAAAGAAGAAGTATTGAAAATCCTGACAATCCGCTATGCAATGAGCGCCAACAGTTACCAGAAGTATATTGCGACTACAATAGCGACCAATGTTTCGGAAGAAACCGTTGCCGTGGTCATGGAAAATGCGGATGTTTTAGACGGTGTGTCGATTGCCGAGGGCGCAATCCGCAAATATAATGACAGTATCTACTTTGCCCAGATACTCGGCTATACGGGCAAGGTATCCAACGAAGAATTAAAAACCCTTCAGGAAGAGAATCCGCAGTATGATTTGAACGATACGGTTGGAAAATCCGGAATTGAAGCGTCTATGGAAACAACGCTGCAGGGAACGAAGGGGTCTGAAACGGTTTATGTGGACAACCTTGGAAAAGTCATTGAGACAAGCGACAGGGTGGAAGCGGTTGCGGGCGACGATATTTATCTGACCATCGACCCGGAGCTCCAGAAAGCCGCCTATCATATTTTAGAGGAAAAGATTGCCAGTATTCTTTTTGCCAAGATACAGAATATCAAAGAATATGTGCCGTCGGAAAATTCCAGCAGCGCCAGTATTGTCATTCCTATTTATGATGTGTATTTCGCCTGTATCGAGAATAATGTAATCGATACGAGCCATTTTGCGGCGAAGTATGCCGGGGAAACCGAAAAAGCGGTACAGCAGGCGTATGTCGCCAAAAAACAAAAGATATTTGAAGAATTAAGAAGGGAGCTGACGGAAACGCAGACGCCCTACAATGCGCTGACTAAGGAATATCAGGTCTATGAAAGTTTTATCGTTTCCATGCTCTATGACAACAATATTATTCCAGAAAGCCAGCTGGATAAAGAAGACGAGACTTATCAGGCATGGACGAAAGAAGAAGTCATCAGTCTGTATGAATATCTGAATTATGCCATTGCCAGAAACTGGGTGGACGTTTCCAGACTGGATATCGTATCGCAGTATTCCGATTCGCAGGAAATTTATAATAAACTGATTCAGTATATTTTCAAAGAGCTGGATACGGACAATCGTTTTGAGAAGAGAATCTACCGCTATATGATTCTGAATGATGAGCTGACGGGAAGACAAATCTGTTCGTTGTTGTTAGAGCAGGATATTGTCGAGGTGGAGGAGCAGGAAATAGGTCAGTTTGAAAGGGGTTCCCTGACGCCGTATGCCTTTATGATGAACCGGATTAAAAATCTGGACATTACACCGGCACAGCTTGCCTTAGACCCATATTCGGGTTCTATCGTGATTACGGACGTCAATACCGGAGATGTACTGGCGCTTGTATCCTATCCGAGTTATGATAATAATAAAATGGCAAATGGCGTGGATGCGGATTATTTTGCAAAGCTGAGAAACGATTTGTCCAATCCGCTGCTAAATTATGCGACCCAGCAGCGTACTGCGCCCGGTTCCACTTTCAAAATGGTTTCTTCTACTGCAGGGCTTTTGGAAAACGTAATCGGGTTAACGGATACGATTACCTGTGTGGGGACATTTGATAAGATTTCCCCCGAACCGCGATGCTGGATTGCTGCATCGGGCGGCGGCGCGCATGGCTCCCTCAATGTTACAGGGGGGATTCAGCATTCCTGCAACTGGTTTTTCTATGAAGTCGGATATCGGCTCGGCATCGTCGGGGATTCCTATAACAGCGACGTGGGCTTAAACAAACTCGCTAAGTATGCGGATATGTACGGATTATCCGAGACATCCGGCGTGGAAGTGGAAGAATATGACCCGCAGATTTCCGATGCGGATGCCGTCCGTTCTGCCATCGGACAGGGTACGAACAACTATACGACAGTAGGGCTCGCGCGATACGTTACAACTGTTGCAAACAGTGGAATATGCTATAATTTAACATTAATAGATAAAATTACGGACCACAACGGTGACGAGTTAGAAGATAACCATGCCGAGGTTCGTAACAGAATCGATATGGATGCTTCCAAGTGGAATGCAATCCACACCGGTATGCGCAGGGTTGTGGAAGGAAAAGCATATTATTCCGATTTGGGCGTCAATGTTGCCGGTAAGACGGGAACGGCGCAGGAAAGCACATCCCGTCCGAATCATGCGCTCTTTGTCAGCTATGCACCTTATGAGGAACCGGAAATTTCTGTTGTCGTCCGTGTTGCCAATGGATATACTTCCGATTATGCAGCCCAGATAGCAAGGGAAGTCTATAAATACTATTACGGGCTTGCCGAGGAAGAGGAAATTATTACAGGTACCGCCACTACATTGGATGGCGGCTCCATCAACGGCGATTAGCGGATGGCATGTATTTTTCCGAGAAAGTTACAAGAAGGAGTTATCTATGAAAAGTTCGGTTATGATTAAAAGTTTTCCAAATGGTCTGTCTCTTTTTCTAGACGAAACGATGGAATTTGATAAGCTGTTAGAAGAGATTGCCTTAAAATTTAAAGAATCCGCCCATTTTTTTAAGGACGCTAAAATGGGAATTTCTTTTGAAGGCAGGAAATTGACGGAGGAAGAGGAGCGAAAGATTGTAGATACCATCAGCGAAAATTCCTCATTGAATATCGTCTGCATCATCGGCAAGGACAGCGAGACCAATCAGAGTTATGTGCGCGCCTTAGAGCAGCTTTCCTTTCATCAGCAGGAAATGGAAAATGCGGGACAGTTTTATAAGGGAAACTTAAAAGACGGACAGATTCTGGAAACGGAAAACAGCATTATTGTCCTGGGGGACGTTTATCCTGGAGCCTGTATTATATCTAAAAAGGATATTATTATTCTGGGCGGATTGTTTGGACAGGCTTA
Organism: Muribaculaceae bacterium; assembly: GCA_023663465.1. Lineage (GTDB taxonomy): Bacteria > Bacillota > Clostridia > Lachnospirales > Lachnospiraceae > UBA3282. The sequence continues at coordinate 23,358 of JAMPHJ010000041.1, forward strand.
TGCGGGCGGAAACGGACTGGACGGACATTTTGTCGTCGCGCTTGAAATGTCACCGGAAAAGCTAAAAATAGGTGAATTCAAATATAAAACGTCAGAGAAGCAGAGCAAATGGTCGATTAAACCAAAGGTACAGCCTAAAATTGCTTATGTAAATAACGGTCGGGTAATGATGGAAGCCATTACGAAAGAATTACTGAGTGCGCTGCCCGTATAGACGGGATATCATTCAGGGGACGATAACGATTCATTTTGGAGGTTTAAGCATGAGTGAAGTAATTGTCGTCACATCAGGGAAAGGCGGGGTAGGCAAGACCACTACTTCCGCAAACGTTGGCACCGGTCTTGCCGCTATGGGGAAAAAAGTCATTCTAATCGACACGGATATTGGTCTGCGGAATCTGGACGTGGTCATGGGGCTTGAGAGCAGAATCGTCTATAATCTTGTAGATGTGGTAGAGGGAAACTGCCGGATTAAACAGGCCCTTGTCAGGGATAAACGCTATCCCACGCTGTTTCTTCTACCGTCCGCCCAGACAAGGGATAAGACCGCGGTCAATCCTGCGCAGATGGTCAAAATGATAAGCCATCTAAGGGAACAGTTTGATTATATCATCTTAGATTGTCCCGCCGGAATTGAACAGGGGTTTCAGAATGCAATTGCAGGCGCCGATAGGGCATTAGTCGTTACGACGCCGGAAGTATCCGCAATACGGGATGCAGACCGTATCATCGGACTCTTAGAAGCCAATGAGATACAGAAGATAGATTTGATTATCAATAGAATACGATATGATATGATTAAAAGAGGCGATATGATGTCCTCTGATGATGTGGTAGATATTTTGTCAATTCCGCTTATCGGTCTTGTACCGGATGATGAGAATGTGGTCATCTCAACCAATCAGGGGGAGCCTTTGGTCGGAAGCAGTACTCTTGCCGGACAAGCGTATCAGAATATCTGTTACAGAGTATATGG
>JAMPHJ010000042.1 GCA_023663465.1 Muribaculaceae bacterium
GTCTGTCTGTCTGTCTGTCTGTCTGTCTGTCAATTATCGGCCATCCAGCCATACCATGTCAACCCCCTTCCGCGAAAATTTCTCTTTTTATTGTAGTGGGATTGAAGGGAAAAACAAGATTTCTGGCAGGAACGTCAATTTTCTGGCAAGAACGTCAACTTAACTTGGGTTTGCATAACATAATCATGAGTATTGAAAAAGACAAGAAAATATTTTATGATAAAAATAGGAGCATTTGCAGACACTTTGCATCTATTGTTACCGAAATATCGTTTATGAAGGAATGATCTGAATGAAAAAATTATTTTCACTTATTTTAGCATCTGCCTGTATTTTGGCATTGGCAGGTTGCCAAGGAAGCGAAAAGGGACAAAATTATTTTAATGCTACTGTTCTTGAAGTGCATGAAGATTATATTTTGGTTGAATGTCTTGATGTAACAAATGGAGTAGTCTCATCAGGAGAAGAAGCAGAGGTTAGTACAAAAGTTATTTCATCTGATGGCGCACCAGAATTGAAGATAGGTGATTCCATTAGAGTTGTATTTGGAGCGACAGAGGATACGATTCCAATTCATGTTGGAAATGTATTTTCAATCTATCTTCTTGATGAAAACGGGAACGTAATTGATTAAAGTATATCAATAATCAAATGCAGAGCAATTGCTGTAAAAGAGATAATTTTTATACGAAATTGAGGTGTCACTGACTTGAAGATAGCTTTAGTAGATGATGAATGGGCGTGTCTGGATGAAATGTCCGGGCTAATCGATGAATTTGGCATACAGCACGGCTGCCAGATAGATGCCGTTCCTTTCCAGAGTGCGGAAGCGTTCCTGGGAGCATTTGAAAACGGTGGCTTTAGCGCCGTGTTTATGGACATCTATATGGACGACATGGACGGCGTTGCCGCTGCGGTAAAGATGCAAGGGGTTAAAAGGGACACTCCCTTGGTGTTTCTGACCTCATCAGAGGATTTCATGCCGGACGCTTTTTCTCTCCATGCTTTTGAATATGTCATCAAGCCGATTGCACGGGACCGCATCTTTAAAGTCCTATCAGACCTCCTTGAGAGACTCCCCGCGCCGAGGAAATACATAGAAGTGGCAGACGGCAAAAAGAATGTCAGAATATTCCTTGACGATATCGCCTCCGCCGTCACAGATGCGCATTACCTTGACATCAGCCTTATGGATGGGGAAAAGCTGCGCTGCCGCATGACTATGGCAGAATTTATGCGGCTTACCGGGGACGATCGCCGTTTCCTTGCCATCAACAAGGGAATCGCCGTAAACGCGGAATACATCACCGGCTTTGAGAACGGCTGCTGTGTCCTGGAAAACGATGCGAAGCTCCCCGTCCGTGTGCGGGATCGCGCGGCAGTGGAACAGGCAGCACGGGATTATAATTTTGAGAAAATACGCGGGCGTCAGACTCATTTTGCCGGGCATTCTGCTCCAGCGGACCTTACTGGACGCTCCGTGCCAAGCGGTCGCAGGAAAGGGGAATAAACATGGATATGAATAAGTTTCTTGTGGCATTACCGCAGTTCCTCGTGCTACTACCCTCGGCGGCGTCCTGCTATTATACGATGAAAAACCAGATGAAGTACTCTTTCTCTAAGACAGCCGCCCTATGCACGGCTGTCCTGATTTCATACTCCCTTCTGGCTTCGTGTCTCTGCGTTGTGCTGGAACTGGATAGTAATGTCCTGTTCCTTCCAGCTCTCGTCCTGTTCTTTTTCCTATACCGACATACTGTGACCGCCAGCCTGCCCAAATGCCTCGCCGTCTATGTGGGAGTATGCGCCGTGCAGACCTTCCCGTCACAATTTGCCTATGCCTTTGACGCTTACCTGCACCCGGCATCGGGTGCGGCGAATTTTTCCATAGAAGCGGCTTTTTTCCAACTTGGACTTTCTTGCCTGATCGCCGCCGCTTTCGCATGGCCTGCCTGCCATCATTTTTTCCAGATGGTTGACCGCCTAGACTCCCCCATGATATGGTATATGACCACCGCTTTATCTTCCATATTCCTCGCTTTCAATATAGCCGCCATCCCAAGGCAGTACAGCACCCTCCATACAGGGCGCATGTTTTCCCTGTTCCTAATCTTAGAGGGAAGCCTTCTGGCAGTTATCACATCAATCTACCTGCTTTTCTATCGTGGCACGGCTGTCATCCTAGAACATGCTGAACTTAAAGGGCGCACCCAGCTCCTTGAAATGCAGGCCCGCCAATATCGGTCACTGCAGGAGCATATGCGCCAGACCGCAAAGCTGCGCCATGACTTCCGCCATTCCGTCCGTCTGCTCTCATCCCTCGCGGAAAAAGGCGACCTGGGCGGTATCCGGGCGCACCTTGCGGAGTATGAATCCGTCCTTATGGAAAATGCCCCTGCAAATTACTGCGCCAATGCAGCAATGAACGCGCTATTTAGTTATTACCATGAAATGGCCGTTTCCGCCGGCATCGACACGGACTGGCGCATCGAGCTGCCAGAGCCGCTCCCCGTCACGGAACTCGACATGGTATCCCTGTTCGGAAATCTGATGGAAAACGCCATAGACGGGTGCCGCACCAGAGCGGAAGGCCCACGTTACTTCTGCCTGACCACGGAAATCCACCACGGTAACAGCCTGTATATCGTTTCCACCAACAGCTTTGATGGGAAGACCAGGAAAGGGAAGGACGGCTACCGCTCCACAAAGCACAGCGGGAAAGGAACCGGGCTTATTTCCATTGCTGCTACCGCAGAAAAGTATGACGGCTCGGTTCAGGTTTCCGACAACGGCTCGGAATTTTATGTAGATGTCATGCTGAAACTATAAACAGTTATACTTTTTGCCGTTCCCACCCTGCAAGTCACCTAACGCAACTTCTCATATTTTCCAGGCTACACCGCTGCAAACCCTTTTTCCAAATCTGCAATGATATCGTCGATATGCTCCGTGCCGATGGAAAGACGAATCGTATTCGGCTTGATGCCCTGGTCCGCCAGTTCTTCCGCCGTCAACTGGGAATGCGTGGTCGTCGCAGGATGAATTACGAGACTCTTCACATCCGCCACATTGGCAAGCAGAGAAAAAATTTCCAGATGGTCGATAAACTTATGCGCCTCTTCCTGTCCGCCCTTGATTTCAAAGGTAAAAATGGACGCGCCGCCCTGCGGGAAATATTTCTGATACAACGCATGGTCGGGATGTTCTGGCAGGGACGGATGATTTACATGCTCCACCTGCGGATGATTCACAAGAAACTCCACGACTTTTTTCGTATTCTCAGCATGTCTCTCTAAGCGCAAGGACAAGGTTTCCACACCCTGTAATAGCAAAAATGCGTTAAAGGGAGAAATCGCCGCGCCAGTATCCCGCAGCAGAATCGCCCGGATATAGGTAACAAAGGCAGCCGGTCCCACCGCATCTACGAAAGATACGCCATGATAGCTCGGATTGGCGTCCGCAATGGCAGGATATTTTCCACTGGCTTTCCAGTCAAACTTACCGGAATCCACGATGATACCGCCCAGCGTCGTGCCGTGACCGCCGATAAATTTAGTAGCGGAATGTACCACAATATCCGCGCCATGCTCAATCGGACGAATCAGATAGGGCGTGCCGAAAGTATTGTCGATGACAAGTGGAAGCCCGTGGGCATGGGCAATTGCTGCAATGGCGTCGATATCCGGGATATCGCTATTAGGATTGCCCAGGGTTTCCAGATAAATCGCCCTCGTATCCGGCAAAATCGCCGCCTCAACCTCTTCTAAATTGTGTGCATCCACAAAAGTCGTACTGATGCCGTAATGAGGCAGGGTATGGGCAAGCAGATTATAGCTTCCCCCATAAATGGTCTTCTGCGCCACGATATGTCCGCCATCCTGCGCTAACGCCTGAATGGTATAAGAAATCGCCGCTGCCCCAGAAGCAAGCGCCAGCGCTGCCACGCCGCCTTCTAATGCTGCCAGCCTCTTTTCTAAGACTTCCTGCGTGGAATTGGTCAGCCGCCCATAAATATTCCCAGCATCCGCAAGCCCAAATCGCGCCGCCGCGTGGGCGGAATCATGAAATACATAAGAAGTGGTCTGGTAAATCGGTACGGCTCTGGAATCCGTCGTAGGATCCGCCTGCTCCTGTCCCACATGTAATTGTAACGTTTCAAATTTGTAATTGCTCATAAGAATCCCTCTTTTCTTGTTATTTATTAAGATACAGGTGTTAGAAATCCTGACAGATTGCAAAATCACCTTTCCTCTCTGTATGTTCTTCATTATATCCTACAATACCTATGAAGTCAATAGGCAATATAGGATTTATATTAAATTCCCACACACCAAATCTTTCATAACCCCAAAAAACTCCCGCAGCATATTATTTAACTGGAAATAAACATTCGAGCGTGCCGCGATGCCGCTGACATTTTTAATCCCTAAGTGTTTTGCCAGGTGCACGCCGCGGAATACATGGAAGTTATTGGTCACAATCCCTACTTTGTCCTGTTCCATATCCAGAAACCGGGCGCTGAAAGCGATGTTCTGCGAAGTGTCCGTAGACTTATCTTCCATCAGGATACGCTCCGGGGCGATGCCCCTTTCTACCAGATAATCGTACATTCCCTGCGCCTCGCTGCAAGGCTCGTTCGCCCCCTGTCCGCCGGATACGATACAGAGCGTGTTTTCATTTTCTATCAGATAATCATATGCCGCATCCAGGCGGAATTTCAATGCAGCCGAAGGTCCCGTTTCTTTAACTTGCGCCCCCAGCACGATGAGATAATCCAGCCCATCCTCTGCTTTTGCCCTGAATCCGCTCAGGATACAGCCTTCCACTACTACAAACAAAAGCAGTCCCAAGGCTATCCCAATCGTGATAATTCTACGCAGGATGAAAGGCAGCTTCGCCCACATACCGAAATGGAAGAAAAACGCCAGCCCCAGAAAACAAATGCCGCCCAGCCCCCATATGAGATAAAACCGGGTTCCCGTCCGCAGACTGAAAACCAGAAAACAATAGCCAAAACAAAACAGACTGCACAGTATACAGATAATTTCCCTCTTCATAAGTCCTCCTTTGACCAACACGCACTCCTTTTTCTAAAATCCCCTTTTTAAAATCCTTTTTCCTTCAAATCCCGCACTAGGTTTACATAAAACTCCCGCACGTCAAACGCCGGAATGTTTTCCCTGTTTAAATCAATCATATCCCCGTGAGAAATCCCCCGGATTTTCTTATGCCGTAAGATGCAATAGACATTCCCCCACAAGGCGGATTCTATGGAAACAAGACCGTCGTTTTCCCCGTCAAAGTGTTTCACCAGATAGTAGGTAATATTCAATGGAAACCTGCCGCTCCTCGCCCTTTTCATAGAAGACGCCACACTCTGATAATAGACCTGTCCGCTATCTGATAATTGTTTATTTCTATCCGCACACCTTCCCGCAGTCAAATCCGTCACCGCACCAAGAAAGTCCGGCGCGGAATCGCCTAGTTTCTGGAGTGTATTATTGTAGCGCGCCGCCAGAAAATTCCGTACTCCCGCTGGCGCCTTGTCCAGAAGATAGTCTGCAAAAAGGCAGCCTCTATGGGGCGTGTTAATGGTTGTCAGGGAAGCGGTATATGGAGCCATGCCACACTTACTGATGGCATATCTGGCGTCTAAGCCGCCCTTAGAATGGGCGATAATATTGACTTTCCCACAGCCTGTCCCGGACACAATCTCTCTGATTCGCTCCGCCAGTTCCGCCCCGCAGACATCGACTGTCGCCGCAGACTGCTGATTTCCGTAATAAACATCCGCCCCGTTGCGAATCAGCTCTTTCGGTATCCGTCCCCAATAATTCAGAAAACGCATATCCCGGAAAAAAACGCCGTGTACGAGTAAAAGTGGATATTTCGTATGGCAGCACTCATTTTCCTTGCGCACCGCGTCCAGCTCTTCTTTTTCTAATTCCGTCTCATACTCTGCTCCCGCCAGCTTGTACAATTTCAGGAAAAGGAAAAGATTCCCTATGGGTATCCACCAGAGCAGGCATAGCGCAATGCGGTAGCGGATTCCCATCTGCACCGAGGTCAGCATCAAATGCAGACTTCCGTTTAAAAGAAGAATCCCTTCCCCGCACAAGGTAAGCAGAATCGCCAGAAGATAAAACGCCGCCGCTTTGATACCTGCATCGGGTAATAACATCTTCTGTCCCAGCCAGATGTACCAGAATATATTGACTATAGAAGTCAATCCTGTATAAAGAATCAACGCGCGTCCCCGATTCAGCCGTCGCAGCCGGATTCCCATCCCTTCTCCGCCTTCCCGGTATCCCGTAAGCGGCATGATATTCGCATAAAGGAAAAAGAAAAACGCAATCATTAGATAGAAAAACGTCGCGCTCCCATCTGTCTGCATCATCCATAAAATTCCTGCCATATCGATGCTGCCCGCCAGAAGGAAGGCAAAAATCAACATTTCCAGCTTTCGTATCCATCGTCTCATAAAGTGTTGCTCCCTTTATCTCTTTTATCCGAAAATCCAGTGAAAACGCCGGCTCCCGTATCCCGGAAACCGGCGTTTTCATCATCCTTTATTTTGCTTTCAATTCTTTATCCTACGCCATATTCGTTTCTATACATTTCATGATTTCTTCCTGCACCGGCAAGACTTCCACTAAAATCGCCCTTGCCTCTTCAGGCTTGCCAGCGCGGAGTAAATCTACGATTTTCGTATAGGATTCATACATCGGCGTAATGGACAGATTTCCGGTTACGCCCTTGATGGCGTGCGCCCGCTCTATCGTTTCATTATAGTCGGTTCCGTCGAAATCCGCCGCAACATAATAGGTATTTACCGACTTCACCAAAGAACCAAGCAGCTTCGTATATAATTTTTCATTGCCGTTAATTCTTTTTAATCCGCCGTCAACATCTACATTTAACGCTCTTAAATCATCAAATAAACTCATTCCAATAACCTCTTTTCATTCACTTACACCCGACATCAATATTTTCCAAAATCGTCGCCGAGGGAAATTACCTGCTCATTCGCATGGGAAGAAGACGATGAGGAGGAGTAGCTGTTACTTCTGTAAGAAGAACCATTGCTGCCTGAACCAAGGTTGTAAATAGAGAGCATCTCACGCATTCTGGATGCCTGGTTGGACAACTCTTCACTTGCCGCCGCACACTCTTCGCTGGTAGCAGAGTTGGTCTGTACAACCTGGGATACCTGCGTAATCGCCTGTTCAATCTGTGCAACTGCCGTCGCCTGATAATTGGAAGATTCAGCGATGCCATTGATGATCATCTCGCTATCCTGTACGACTCTTGTAATCTCTTCCATTGCCTTGGACGTATCGTCTACGATTCTGGAACCGGAGCTTACTTTCTCGATGGAATCTTCAATCAAATCAGCAGTTTCTGCAGACGCTGCCGCACTCTTAGCAGCAAGGCTTCTGACTTCTTCTGCCACAACCGCGAAACCTTTTCCTGCCTCGCCCGCTCTTGCAGCCTCAACTGCTGCGTTCAATGCAAGAATATTGGTCTGGAATGCGATATCGTCGATGGTCTTAATAATCTTGGAAATATTTTCAGATGACTTGTTGATATCCTGCATAGCTGCCATCGTATCCTGCATCTGCCTGTTGCCTCTCTGTACGTCCTCGATTGCTTTTGCAACCAAAGTAGCCGCCTCGTTTGCCTGCTCTGCATTCTGTTTGGTCTTCTCTGCAATTTCGTCAATCGATGCTGTAATTTCCTGGATTGCGCTTGCCTGCTGTGTGGAACCCTGTGCCAATGCCTGGCTTGCACTTGCAACCTGGGAAGCGCTGATCGTAACCTGGGAACCTGCCTCGCTGATATTGGATAATGTATGAAGGTTGTCAGCAACAAGTTTCTTCAAGGAATTACCCAGCATATCTTCTGCGGATACCGGCACTACATTTACAGTCAGATTACCATGCGCCACCTCTTCCGCTACGCTTGCCTGATTCTTCGTATTCGCGATAACTGCCTTAAATTCGTCAATCAGATCTCCAAATTCGTTATTGCCGTGTTTTTCCAGCGTAATATCTACCTGACCTTCAGCAATCTTCTGGGACGCTGCTACAAGCTGCGTCAGGGAATGGGTGATTTCTTTCACAATGGAGGATGCAAGGACAACTGTAACAATAATAGATATCAACAATATTGCCAAAGAGAAAAGCATTGCATTATTTGCATATCTTTCTTCCCTCTCTGCTTCTGTAGCGGCAATCTGCCGAATCGACATCATCCCAAAAAGTACATTAATGACTGTCAATAAAAGAGTAATTGCAAATGCACCAATCAATCTTACCTTAATCTTCACGTTTTTCATTTTTTATACCTCTCATTCTTCCTCATTATTCATTTCGTTTGCCTGTTCCACAACCGATAAATCTTCATCATTCAACAACTTATCGGGGTCTAACAATAATTTTACCGTATCCCCGACCTTGCCGATACCATAAACATATTTGTTATGCGTCTTATCGGCGCGCCCCACACTTGGCGGAGGCAGAATGTTATCATCCTTAATCTCGACAACTTCTGCAATTTTCTCTACAATCAGCCCAACCATCATAGACTTAATATTTATGACAATAATGCAGGTTCTGTCGTTGTATTCAAACGGTTCCTGTTTAAACCGCAGACGAACGTCCACAACGGGAATGACCTTACCTCTTAAATTGATGAGTCCTTTAATATAATCTTCCGTCTCAGGAATTGCCGTAATCGCCTGTAACTGGATAATTTCATTGACATATTGTATTTCCAGTCCAAAATACTCGTTCCCGGATTTAAAGGTCATATACTTCCCTCTTTGGGTATCACGCCCGTCGGAAGCGGCGCTTTCTTCCTCAACCCGCTTCTTCAATTCACTTCTTTCTTCCATGTGATATATCCGTTCCTTTCTCTTTATTTTATTCTATCAATCCAGGGGCATCCAATATCAAAGCAATGCTTCCGTCGCCAAGCTGCGTACAACCGGATAGACCTCTTACCTTCTTAATGTAGGAAGGAATCGGTTTTACAACAATTTCCTGCTCACCTATCAGCCTATCGACGAAAAGGCAGACTTTCTTATCTTCCACCTCAAGAATCAACATAACTCCCTCTTCTACAGACTCCTTGTACTCCTCTAATCCATACCACTGACCAAGACGGAGTACCGGGAAGCACTCACCGCGAATCATGATGTATTCATCGCCGTTGGGTTCATGAATCATCATATCTTCCCTAACGCGGACAAATTCTTTGATCGCGCCTGTTTCCATGACGAAAGAGGAATGTCCTATTTCCATGACAATACCGTCAATAATCGCCAGCGTAAGCGGAATCTTCAGACTCATGATACTGCCGAAGCCCTTTTTGCTTTCAATTTCCAAAGCGCCGCCGATTGCCTGGATATTTTGTACGACAACGTCCATACCGACGCCACGTCCTGAATATTCCGTAACTACCTCGTTCGTAGAGAAACCGGGAAGGGTAATAAACTGGTATACTTCCTTGTCCGAATATGCGCTGTCCGGCTTGTTTTCATCAAGCAGACCCTGTTTTCTCGCCTTGGCAAGAATCTTCTCCCTGTCGAGGCCTGCGCCGTCATCTTCCACGCTAATCCATACTTTGCCGGCTTCCGTCTTCGCAGACAAAGTTACCTTGCCTTTTTCTGGCTTACCGCTGTCGCGACGCTCTTCTTTGGATTCAATTCCGTGGTCTACGGAATTTCGTACAATATGCATCAACGGGTCGGAAATATGCTCAATGATATTCTTATCCACTTCCGTCTGCTCACCCACCATGACAAATTCGATATCCTTGCCCAGCTTTCTCGATACGTCGAAGACGATACGATTCATCTTCTGGAATGTATTGGAAAGCGGCACCATTCTCATGGACATGATGACGTTCTGCAAATCCGTCGATATCTTGGATAGCTGCGCTGCCGCTTTGTTGAAATTATCCAGATTTAATCCCGGCACTTTCAAATCGGCATTTTGCAACACAACGGATTCCGAGATGACCAACTCCCCGATGAGTTCCATCAGCTGATCCATCTTGCTGACATTGACGCTGATAAAGGAAGCTTTCTCAGCCTTCGGTTTATCTTTCGCCAGCTTCTTCTGTTTACCGGGTTCTTTGGATTTGATAACAAAGTCACCGGGCGCAATCGCGGGTTTTTCGGGTTTCTTTTCCTCTTTAGGAGCCTCCGCTTCACCGCTCTGCATCCGTGCGTCGATTTCCTCTACGCTGGACTCTAAGTCGATGGAAGGGATGGACGCTGCCACAACCGGCATATCGTCATGCTCGCCAAAATCAAAGCCCTGTAAAAACTCCTCCGCTTTACATTCATAAACATCTACTTTTTCAATATCATACCCGACTGCAACAATCTTGCGGATATCCTCTTCTGTACTCTGCGCCTGTAAGAGAATCTTGAAACCATCTTTGAGAATCGTCTCAGCGCTGTCCGGATCCGCAATAATGTCCTCCGGGGAATATAACAAATCCTCTGCAATTTCTTTGAGTGCATATACGATTTTATATGCACGCACGTTTACCATTTCCGTTTCCGGGAAAAAAGAAACGTATATTTTGTAAAAATGACTGGCGCTTGTAGCCACCGGCGCGATATAAAACTGTTTGGGCTCCTCGTGCTTATTTTCCGGCACGTCTTTCCCCTTCTTCTTTCCGCCTTTGCCACCGCCCTTGATTCTCTCAAGAAATTCGTTTAGCGTAGCTACAATCTCACCGGATTCACCGTCTACCGGGTCGCCGTTGCGAATCTTTTCCATTTCGCTTGAGATGAAATCCGCCACCTCCAAAACATGATCTACCAATTCCAGATGTGGCACATTTTCGGGATGGGATTCTCTCAGGTAGTAAAAGACGTCTTCCAGCTTGTGCGCGACTGCGGTGATTTCATCAAACATCATGATACCAGAAGAGCCCTTAATGGTATGCATGGTTCTGAATATTTCATTAATGCTGTCTTCGTCAAAAGAATCTGCGTCTTTCTGTTCAAGAACCATATCTTGTAACTGCTCCAATAACTGGCCGTTCTCGAACAGGTACATATCCAGCATTCCATCCGTACTAAATTCTTCCGCCATATTCTTCTCCTTTCCTGCATATTCTGATTCAGCTCTTTTGTTAAATCAGACCGAGCTTCTTTAGAGCCTGCTCGAATTTATCCTGATCAATCGGTTTTCCAGAATAAATTGTACATCCTAAATCAAATGCCATCTTGACGTTCGCTTCATCGTTGAGCGCTGTGGTCATAATGACTTTCACTGCCTGATCTTCTGGAATATTTCTTTCTTTTTCCAGATTCCTGATACCAACAAGGGACTGATAACCGTCCATAACAGGCATCATAATATCCAGACATATCAGGTCATAAGGTTCTCCATCCTCCAATGCCATCATGAATGCGTCCACTGCTTCCATACCGTCAACAGTCACATCGCACTCACCGTACTTTGACAGAAAATTAACCATGAATTTTCTTGTTACGAAATCATCTTCGGCTAATAGAATCTTCATTTCCTTTCTCCTTTACATTTTATTTAATAACGCATAGGTTCTTCCTGCGATATCATTCAATTTTTCCTGATACTCCACTGCCCCTAAATCATATGCTACCTTGGGCATACCATAGACTACACAGGTAGATTCATCCTGTCCGATGGTCCTTGCGCCCGCTTTACGCATCGACAGAAGCCCTTTACCGCCGTCGCCGCCCATACCGGTCAGGATAATGCCTACGGCATCGGGACCTGCAGCCTTGGCAACGGATTCAAACAAAACTTCTACGGAAGGACAATGACCGTTGACTCTCGGTCCTTCCTTGATTTCTACCTGATAAGCGCCATTTACTTTAATCAGACGCATATGTCTGTCCCCGCCGGGAGCGATTAACATATGCCCTGGAATCACTCTGTCGCCATGCTGCGCTTCCTTCACCTGGATCCGGCACTGGTCATTTAACCTTTTCGCATACATCTCTGTAAATTTCGGCGGCATATGCTGTACACAGACGATACCCGGTATGTCCGTCCCATAGTCCTTGACCACGGAAAAAATAGCTTCCGTTCCGCCGGTAGATGCGCCAATCGCCACGACTAAATTGTTGCGCTTCACGGCAAGATGCTGTTGCTGCTCCTGATGCATCATGACCGTTTTCTTAATATTGCTGATTTTAGCAGTAGAGGCAATCTTAATTTTTACCAAAAGCTCATTTTTTATGAAATCTTCTAGCTGCTGCCTGTTGGATACCGCAGGTTTTGCCACGAAATCCACGGCGCCCGCATTCATCGCGTCAAATACTTTGTCGCTTAGGGCGCTGATGACTACGACCGGGAGCGGATACTGGGGAATCAGCTTTCGCAAGAAATCGATTCCGTTCATCCTCGGAAGTTCCACATCCAACGTCATTACATCCGGTTTGTGCAGCAGAATCAAATCTCTCGCTTCAAACGGGTCTTTGGCCGTCGCCACAATTTTGATGGCAGGATCCTTACTCAGATTCTGCACAAGCAACTCCCTAAAAACTATGGAGTCTTCTACAATTAATACTTTAATCGGCATCATTACGCTACATCCCCTCCCTCTTTCTAAAAATTGACGGCTGAATGATCTGGAACGGCGTACTGCTTCTGTCTATCGTTTCCGTGGTTCCGATAAAGAAGTAACCGCCCGGTTCCATAGCGTCATAGATGCGCTGAACCAAATCCCTTTTCGTATTGTCGTCAAAATATATCATTACATTGCGTAAAAAAACAATATGCAGCTTCTTCTTAAAAGGCAGCGGATCCATCAGATTAAACTGTCTGAAAATGACTTCTTTCTTCAACTCATCCGTCACTTGATACTGGTTACCCCCGGCAACAGGTCTGAAGAAATGCCGCTTCCACTGTTCGGGAAGGTTTTTTAGCTGTTCTTCACTATAAATTCCCACCATCGCCTGCTGTAATACTTTGGTGGATATATCCGTCGCCAGAATCCTTTTATCCCATTGGTCTCTTTCCAGTCCGAAAAAGTCCGATAAAACCATTGCTATCATATAGGGTTCTTCCCCTGTAGAAGCTGCGCCGCACCAGATACGCAAATCTTTCGTGCCCTCCGCCTTTCTCCTTAGCCACGGCAGCGCCACGTTTTTCATATAATCGAAATGTTCAAATTCCCTCATGAAGTAAGTGTGGTTCGTTGTAAGGAAATTGACTAATATTTTCTCCTGAACGCCTGTTTTGTCATGCTCTACCACATCCATAAACTCATGATAATTATTCCAGCCGTTCCTTTTTAAATAATTTTGCAGCCTCCCGTTTACAATCACTTTCTTCTGCCCCAGCTCGATTCCGTAACGCTGCTTCATAAATACTGAAATCCGCTGTAGCTCGTCATCTGTCATTACCATTTCCATCGTCTCCTAAAACTATAAATCTCTCTAGCATAATTGACGCGATATTTTCTGGCATATCCCGAAAATAACCGGATTAAATTTACTGCCCGCCTCATCCTGCATGATCGCGAGCGCATCTTCCCGGCTGTGCGCGCCTTTTTCCGTCAGATTGGTATACCGTTCCATGACGGCGACAATCTGCGGAGCAAGCGGAATCTCATTTTCCTTCAGACCTTTCGGATATCCGCTTCCATCCCAGTTTTCATGATGAAAATGTGCAATTTCAATTGCAGTGCTGATAAATTCATTATAATCGTTATTGACATACAAATCGCCCAGAAGCCTTGCGCCAATACTTGTATGCTGCTGCATCATTGCAAGCTCTTCATCATTTAAATCGGTCTTCTTTCTTAAAATATCCATCGGAACCCCGATATTTCCGATATCGCACAAAGGAGTCGCAAGCTCTATCGTATCGATATAGGTGTCTGAAATTTTATCTTCAAACAACGGTGAAAGCTGCATTCCCTGTGCCATAATCCGGCAGTTGCGCCGCAGACGGTCCATATAATCGTTTTCATAATTGGAATTTTGCAGAGCAATATTCGCTAAAGCGTATAGAATATTTTTCTTTTCCAATTCCATCTGTTTGAGCTGCTCCTCAACGGATATCTGGAGCCGCCTGTTAATTTCTAACAATTCTTTTTTTGCCTCGTACAGACGAAGCTGTACTCCCACACGCGCCTGTACGACTTCCGGAATAAAGGGTTTCGTAATATAATCTTCCCCACCTAAGATAAAGCCTTCCACAATATCCATCGGGTCGTCAAACGCCGAAATAAACACAATCGGTATCTCTTTCAGGCTCTTATGCTGTTTCAGTATCCGGCATAGTTCATAACCATCCATCTCCGGCATGGAAATATCTGTAAGAATCAATTGAGGGCTCTGCGCCTTCGCCAGCTCAAACGCCTGTTTCCCGCCTTCTGCAAGGATGGGGACGCAGCCCATATCTTTGATAATTTCCTCCAGAACCAGCCTGTTGGTTTCCACATCATCTACAATGAGAATCTTTTCTCCGCCTATACTTTTATACTCCATATATGCGCCCCCTTCTTCATTTAAGACAGGAAATTGTTCAATTCCTGAAAACCGTCGTTGACTTTTTCATAATTTTCCTTCTGTACAGCCATTTTCAGTTTCAAAATCACCCGCGCCACTTCCCGCGGCGCTCCCTGCGTAAGCTGCCTGATGGTATCCATAAACATCTCCGCTTTTTCCCAGTTTTCCATTTCCACACAGAGAATCAGCTTGGATAAGTTTTTCTTGAGGGCGTCCTTATTTTCCGGCGTGCCATATTCAATGACGTCGTCCGTATCGCTTCCGTCCTCTTCTGCGGGCGCCGATGTAAACATGGCAGGACGCGGATAGGTATTATCGTCCGTCTGCGCGGGAGCGTTTTCATCCGCCCCGATGCCTACCCAGATAGAAAAGGAAAATGTGGTTCCTTTGTTCTTTTCCCCTTCCGCCTCGATTTTACCGCCCATCAGCTCTACAAGCTGTTTACAAATATTCAGACCCAGACCGGTGCCGCCGTATTTCCTGGAAATAGAAGCGTCCACCTGGGAAAAGCTCTGGAAAAGTTTATCCTTATCCGCCTTATCAATCCCAATCCCTGTATCCTTGACGATGAAGAATAATTCCACTTTATCATTTACCTTCGCCGTCATGACGACTTCTAAGGTAATCTTCCCTACCGCCGTAAATTTCAGCGCGTTGGACAGCAGATTATTCAGAATCTGCACAATCCGCAGCTCATCGCCGATGACATATTCCGGTATCTGCGGGGATACCGTCATGAAAAACCGAATCCCTTTTTCCGTAATTTTATTAATATGCTGTGCGCGTACATAATCCAGCATGTTCCTGAAATGGAACTGTCTGGGTTCCAGGACAAATTTCCCCGCTTCCAGTTTGGAAAAATCCAGGATATTGTTAATGATTTTATTCATATCCCCGCAGCAGCGCTCTATCAGTTTCAACGGTTTCAACAGCTTCTCGTCCGTTACCGTATCCAAAAGCTCTCTGATATTTCCAAGGACACCGTTTACCGGTGTACGCAGCTCATGCGTCACATTTGCAACAAACTCCGACTTCACCTTCATCGCCTGCTGCGCTTCCTGTTTCACATGCGTGATTTCCCTGGCAAGATACTCCTTTTCCAGCGTATCATTTGCCATACACACATAAGATTCCAACTGGGTATCACCGTTTATGATTCTTGCTTCCACAGGGAAACAAGTACGGTTCTTGCGATATGCAACCAGATTTTGTACTTCGTGTCCAAACGGGTAATCTGTCTCAAAGCCGCCTTCTATGATTTTAAAAGTATTCGGAAAAATATTGCCGATATTCTCACCGCACAAATCATCCTCGTACCCAAGCTTCTTTTTGGCTGCATTGTTTGCGTAGCCTATAATTCCCGTCTTATCAAAAACCAATATGATTTCCAACGCATCCTCTACAGGAAATACGCCGGCCTTATTCCATTCCATCGTATTCCTCCCCGGATATTAATAGTAAGGGCAGCATAGCGATGTTCGCTTTGCTGCCCGGTATTCCCTATTACGAAAAGTCAAACATCTTAATTACTTCCACGATATTGAAGAAATCTTGTTTAGCAAGCTCGAAACATTCCAGTACGTCCGGTGCAAACTGACCGCATTCACCGTTGACAATCATGTCGTACGCCATATTATTTGCATATGCGCTTTTATATACGCGGGGGCTTACCAAAGCATCATAAACGTCGGCAATTGCAACAACCTGCGTATAAATCGGGATTTCCTCCCCTTTTAGATGGTCAGGATATCCTCTGCCATCCCATCTCTCATGATGATATCTACAGATATCATAGGAATATCGGTAAAAGGGATTGTTATGGTCTTTGTAACTCTTTTCCAATATCTCGCAGCCGATTGTCGTATGCGACTTCATAATCTCAAACTCTTCCGGCGTCAGACGGCCCGGTTTCAACAAAATCGCATCCGGGATGCCGATTTTACCAACGTCATGCAATGTGGACGCCCGGCAGATTAAATCTACCTGTTCCGGTGTAATCCCGTATTTCGGGAAATACTTGGTAAGGTATTTCAACATGATTCTCGTAAAATACTTGATACGTCTCGTATGTTCGCCTGATTCCGCACTTCTCGCCTCTACAACGGAGCTGAGCATCTCAACCATGAAATTGTTGTTCTCACGCAGTTCTTTCTCCTGCGCCCGGATTTCTTCTTCCTGCTCCTTTAAGCGCTCTTCCATATTGCGCTTATTCTGGTACAATTCGATAATGTTCTTGCTTCTTCTCTTTACGATATGAGGATAAAAGGGTTTATGTATTACATCTGCAACGCCGAATGCATATGCCTGGTCTTCACTGTCCAATGCATCTTCGCTCGTAATCAGGATAACCGGTATCGAACCCAGCATATCCTCCTCGTGCATAAACTCCAATACCCCGAAACCGTCCATTACCGGCATGATAATGTCTAGCAAAACCAATTGGATGTTATGATTTTCTTTCAGTTTCTTAACGGCATCCTCGCCGTCCTCCGACTCAAGCAGTTCATACTTCTCGTCCTTAAACATTTCCTTGAGTATCTCTCTGTTGACCTCTTCGTCATCCACAATTAATATTTGCTGTTTTTCTTTCTCCATAGCGACTTTCTCCCATACCATTTTGCCTGAAAAAATCCCCCAGGCAAAACGTCGTGCTTTTTAATAATTTTCTATATATTAAAATAACACCAAAACACCGTATTTGTCAAGAAAAAGTCTATAAAACATCTTCCAAAAATGAGGAAAAAATCCGGTTTGCATCAGCCCAGTATTTTATCCAGTACAGACAAGAGGTTTTCAATGTTAATCGGCTTGGCGATATGACCGTCCATACCGCTTCGCAGCGCCTCCCGCTTATCCTCTTCAAAAGCATTCGCCGTCATGGCGATAATCGGTATGGACGAAAGCTCCTTATTATCCAACCCGCGGATTGCCTTCGTCGCCTCATAGCCGTTCATGACGGGCATTTGCACGTCCATGAGAATCAGTTGATAATAACCGGGCTCGGAATTTTGCAGCATTTCCAGCGCAACTTTTCCGTTTTCGGCAACTTCCGTGGTAAATCCAGCGTCCCCCAGAATTGCGGTGGCAATTTCCTGATTCAAATCGACATCTTCCGCTAAAAGAATGCGCCCCGCATGGCTCTGCGACGTTTTTCTTTCCTTTTCCTTCTCGATATCTTTATCCGGTGCAGCCACGGACAGCAGACAGTTTTTCAGCTCCGATAAAAACAGGGGCTTGCTGCAGAATGCCGTAACGCCCGCTTCCCTTGCTTCTTCTTCGATGTCGGACCAGTCGTATGCGGTCAGGACGATTACCGGCGCTTTTCCGCCGATTTCCTTGCGGATTCTTCTTGTGACCTCCACACCGTTCATGTCCGGCAGCAGCCAGTCGATAATGTAGACGCCGTATTCATCCTTGCGCGTATTCGCCTGATGGGTCCGCAGTACCGCTTCCTTGCCCGACAGTGTCCACTCTGCACGCAGACCGAGCTGCCCCAGCATATAGGACACACTGTCGCAGGTATTGTAATCATCATCCACGACAAGCGCGCGACAGTCTTTCAGCTCCTGGATTTCCTGTACCTTTTCAGTCTGGGCACAGAGACGGAACATAAAGTTGACCGTAAATTCCGTACCTACACCTTGCTCACTCTTGACCTCAATCGTCCCGTTCATCATATCCACGATATTTTTCGTAATCGCCATACCAAGCCCGGTTCCCTGTACGCCGCTTGCCGTCGTATTTTTTTCCCGCTCAAAAGGCTCGAAAATATGCTCCACAAACTCCGGGCTCATGCCGATGCCATTATCCTTGACGCAAAATTCGTAATTGGCATAGCCTTCCGGCGCCCCGGTTTTTTCTGTAATTCTCATGCTGACCATGCCGCCTGCGCCAGTATACTTCACCGAATTGCTTAACAGATTCAGAAGCACCTGATTCAACCGCAGCTTGTCGCAGTAAATGTCCTCATCCAGCACATCCACCGTATCGATATGCAGCTCCATCTGTTTCGCATGGATATCCGCCTGTAAAATATTGCGCAGACCATGCAGGATATCCGGCAGACTGCACTGTTTTTCCTCTAAGTTTATCTTGCCGCTCTCGATATGGCTCATATCCAGCACATCGTTAATCAGGCTGAGAAGATGATTGCCCGATGTAACAATCTTTTTCAGATACTCTTCCACCTTTTCCTTGTTATCGATATGATTCAGCGCCAGATTGGTAAATCCGACAATCGCATTCATCGGTGTGCGGATGTCATGGGACATATTGGATAAAAAGACGCTCTTTGCCTTGCTTGCCCTCTTCGCCTGGGAAAGCGCATCTTCTAACAGGCTTTTCTGCTCTAATTCCTTACGGATTTCATCATCCACGCTGCGAAGCCCCAGCACAATGCCATAGTTTCCGTCCCAGGTTCCCACGCGCGCTACCTTCATCTGGAAATACATAATCCTTCCGTTTCGGAAAATACGGAAGCCCACATAATGGATGGGGCGCTGCGCCAGCCCTGTTTTCAGCGTATCCGGCGCCACGGCATTATGCATCATTTCCTTATCGTCCTCGTATACAAATTCCTCGATGTAGTGTCCTATGCTCTCTTCCAAGGATATCTCGTCTTGGAAAATCGTGTCCAAATCGGCTTCATTGTTCTTGCCCACCTGGATTGGAAACCCTTTTCCCGTATCCAAATCAAAGAAGCAGACTACGCTATAGTCCGTACTTAATGCCTGAACCAGTTCCGCGTGACGTTTTTCTTTCTTTCTTTCCTGCTGTTTCTGCTCGGTACAGTCTAAAAGAAAACGCTGATAAACCAGTTTCCCGTTTTCCCGCAGCAGCTTCACGTTGCCCATAATATGCAGAATCGTCCCATCCTTGTGCTGGACGCGGTATTCCACGCTGACGCTGTTGCCTTCTTCTTTTAACTTACTCATGCACTCCCGCAGTTTTTCCTTATCTTCATCCAGTACAGATTCCGCAATCATATCGAACCCGTCCCGCATCAGCTCTTCCTGGGATTCGTAACCCAGAATCTTCAGCGCTGCGCTGTTGACGCTCAAAATCCTCTTTCCATCCAGCGTATGCCGCACCACGCCACAGTCTATCGTCTTAAAAATCGTCTCAAGCGTCTGATTTTTGCCGATGATTTCCTGCTCGTAGGCCCGTTCCTGCGTAATATCTATGGCGACACCCACCGTTCCCATCACGCTGCCGTCCAAGTCGTACAGGGGGGATTTGTAAGTGGTCAGCGTCCTCATGCCTTCACCTGTCTTAATCAACTCTTCGGCGATGCAGGTTTCTTTCTTGCTCATAACCTCGTTTTCCGATTCGATGCAGGCGGGGTCGTCTTCTTCCACATCCCATATATAGGCGTGCCTGCGTCCCTCTACCTGCTCTTTGGTCTTATTGACGGTCTTACAGAAACTGTCGTTTACCTTCTCATGAACGCCGTCTTTGTCTTTGTACCACACAAGATTGGGAATATGGTTGATTGCCGCCTCTAAATACTGCCTCGTCTGCCAGTCGTCCTTATCTTTCTTATACGCCTGCTGCCATCTCGCCAGCCGGAAACGGACTTCGCCGTCGGACATGGGCAGTATCCAGATATCCTTCACGCCCGCAAGCAATTCTTCCGTGCTGCCCGGCGCTCCTGCCCCTTTAGCTTTTGCTTCTGCGCCTTCCAGTCTTCCTTCCATATCCGCCAACTGCCCCTGCTCCGCCAGCAGAATCAGTTCCGCATTTTCTTTTTTATGCGCTGTCAGTATTTCCAAAGCCTCTTTTACATCCATTTGTTGTAAATTTACAAAAATCACATTTGCATCAGCTATCAAATCCGCTTCCAATCTGCTGCTCTCAGAAAATTGATGCGTAAAATGTTCCAACGGCTCCATTTTCTTTATGCAATCAAATACGCTGCATGGCTGTCCCGATAAGCAAAAGTGAACATGACAATGGTACATACCTATTTCCTCCTATTCCTTGTGTATCTATATGTACATACTTTGCGACGTTTTTCTCATTTCTTTCGTCGCAACAAAATCTCATAAAAATATTATCTTTTTTTCAACACCCGTTTTACCCTGTCATACAAATCCTTCCTATTAAAAGGCTTTATGACATAATCTTCTACTCCCAGCTTCGAGCTTTCCATAACGGTATCCTTATCCCGCAAAGAAGTCAGCATAATGACCGGAATATCCTTACAGCCCTCTCTCTGGCGGATTTCCCGCAGCGTCTCAATCCCATCTTTTAACGCCATCTGGACGTCTAACAGAATCAAATCCGGTTTTTCCTTTTTCAGATATTGCAGGGCGCGCAGCCCGGAGTTAATCGGAATCACCTCAAACTCATCTTTCAACACCTGTTCAATCGCCGCCAGACTAATCCCGTTATCATCCACCGCCAATATTTTTAATTTTTCTCCCATATGAATACTCCTCCATTCTGACTACTTTTTCGCTTCAATCAGCTTCACCAGCTCCCGCAGCATTCCTTCCGCCGCATCGTCCTCATATAGTGCAAGCTGTTCCTGTATTTCTTTCAATCTGCTTTCCACATCAGGGTCTAGCCGGTGCTGTTGAATTTCTTCTATTATATGTGCGCACTCTTTCGCGCGAAAGTTTTCCAATCGTTCCAGAGCATTCCCAACTTCCCTAAGCAAATCCGCCCGCTCCAGTTCTGGCAACTTTTCGCCGGTTCTTTCTGTTTCCCGGCGCTTATCCAGATACACCCGAATATGCGCTACCTGCGCTTCATATTCTTCTAAAAGCTTAGAAACATGACTGTCTACGAAAGTCTTATCCCCCCGGTATACCGCCATTTCCTGCTCCCTGGCGCTGGTTGAAAGTTTCATGGCTCCTATATTGGCGGATGCACTCTTTAAGCCGTGCACTTCGATGCCGTAGCCCTTGTAATCCCCTTTTTCCCAAAGTTCCTGTAAAAGCGCAGGTTTACGTTTTCCATCCAGATAATAAAGCTGCAAAAGCTCCCTGTATTCTTCCAGACTGCCAGAATAGCGCTCCGCCACCTCGTCTGCGTCAATCCCTTCGATTACAACCTCTTGAAACTCCCGGTGCCTGTCTTCTTCCGGTTGTTTTTCTTCTATCTGAGTCCCGCCTATAATTTTCTTTTCCTCTGGAATCCATCTCGACAACGCCTCATGCAGCGGTCTCATTTCCAACGGTTTCGTGAGAAAATCCTGAAACCCATTCGCCAGAAAACTTTCTTTCACACCTTCCATAGCATTGGCGGTCAGGGCAATCATCACCGGCAGACTGCCGTTTTCCCCACAGTCCTTCCTGATAATCTGCGCCGCCTCTATCCCGTCCATTTCGGGCATCATATGATCCATGAAAATAATATCATACCGTTTCTGACGAACAAGCGCTATCGCCGCCGGTCCACTGTCAGCTTCCTCGATTTCCAGTCCGTAAGACCTCATTCTGAGTCTCGCCACTTTCCTGTTAACCGTATTGTCATCCACAATCAGTACCTTACAGTCTTTCGCCACAAACGGCGCTAACTGCTCCTCCGCCCGCGCATTCGTCTCTGGAATCTCGGACAAAGGTCTCTCATCCACAATCTTCTGGGGAATTTCCACAGTAAACGTGGTGCCCTCACCATAGACACTCTCTACCCCGATACTTCCCTGCATCAATTCCACAAAATGTTTCGTGATGGCTAATCCAAGCCCCGTGCCTTCCACTTTCCGGTTTCTCTTGGAATCTACCTGCTTAAAGTCCTCAAAGATTCCGCCGATATCTTCTTCCCGGATACCGCAGCCGGTATCCTCAATCCGAAAGATGAGCCTCTCGATATCTTTTTCCCCGCCCGGCTTTCCTGCGACGGAAATCTTAACATATCCTTTCTCAGTAAACTTCACTGAATTATTCAGAAGGTTAATCAAAATCTGCTTAATCCTGCCTTCGTCCCCCAGATACCCGCAGGGAATGGACATATCAAACTCACTCTTCATCATCAGCCCGTGTTTCGACGCCACCACGTCCATCATATTTAACACTTCATTTACAAGCGTTTTCACATGGTATTCCACCGGTATAAGTTCCATCCTGCCCGCTTCTACCTTGGACAAATCCAGGATATCGTTAATCAGCGCCAGCAGGTTCCGGGAAGACGACTTGATATCACAGGCATACTCATACACCTTCCGTCCCCGGCTTTCTTCCATAATAATGTCGCTCAGCCCCACAATCGCATTCATAGGCGTCCGTATCTCATGGGACATATTGGCGAGAAACGCGCTTTTTGCGACGTTTGCCTGCTCCGCCTGCTTCTGCACCCGCTTAATTTCTTCTATATAATTACGCGTCTCCGTTACATCCAGAATCAGAATCACATATCCGGCGCTTATCCCATATCTATCCAGAATCCGCTTCACATGACTCTGATAATAGCAATTATTTAAATAGAATTGACCTTTTACATTTTCCCCCAGGATATCCTGCGGGAAACCCTCCAACTCATTCACATGCTTGCCCAGCGTTTGGGCGCTTAAATCTGCAAAAATCCCTGCCGCCGCCGGATTATAACTGGCAATCCGCATCTGCTCATCCAGCGCAATCACGCCGTCGCTCATACTATCTAACAAAATTCCCGAAGCCAGCGTGTTAAAATCATATATCTTCCTGCTCCATATCATGATGACCACTACCGAAAGCACCAGCCCCAAAGTAAAGGGTGTGGGGTCATAAACGCTCGTCAGCTTCATGGCATAACAGCTAAGCGCCACCACCGGCAGACAGGACAGGGCAAGAATCAGCTTATACTTTCTGTCCGCAGCATACTCCGGTTTTCTGATACAGACACGGCTCAGTGCGTAAAGGGACATTGTATAAGGCACAATCGTCCCACACAGCATAAAAAGGACGTAGCCCGGTCCATATTCCAGACTCAGATAACCATGCCCCTGCGGCGTTTCCAGCCATGCTATCTCACGATAATATAATTTATGTACATCGCTCGTAAAAACAAGCCCCAGAATAATGACATCTATATACTTTAAGACCCGTAAAACCTTTTCCGGCGTTTTCTCAAAACAATAACTGAATATGAAATAACAGTAACTAATCGGAATCGTCAGCGAACCAAGATACTGCATCTTGACCGCTACCATCGCCGCTTCCACCGTAGGCGCCGTTATTTCCAGCACATAGCCGATATTCTGCACCAGACAGCCGAGCAAAAAGTACAGCATCAGTTTCTGCTCTCTGGAGCCTTCCTCCTTAACAAGCAGCAATAGTGCGGTCACAATGATGCAGATAACCAAAACTTCAAGTCCTAAAAATGCAACAAACGCAATATCCATACCCTATATCACCATACACAGAGTGTTCCGTTCCCACGGCAACAGGAAGCGGAAAGGGCTTTCTATTGCGGTGTATTATTGTTTTCTATTGTTAGGAATAAAAAGAAATACCCACTATTTATCATAGCAGGTATTGAAAGAATTGTCCAGACTGAGGAAGGCGGGATACACGGTAAACGCATGACAGCATCCCATCTACACTTTATTGCTTTTCTTTATT
>JAMPHJ010000043.1 GCA_023663465.1 Muribaculaceae bacterium
AACTCATCTACATGAACCGATTATATTCCTTAAAAAGTGAATGAAATAATTAATTGTTGAACGAGCGGAAAAAATCTCTTTTGTATAATGAGTGTAACAAATTAATTTATTTTATCATTAACTCAAAGGAGGATTTTTGGTATGGCTCAAAACAAATCAAGTCAGAGTGAAATTGATGGTGTACAATACCGCCGGGCCAAATTATGGCAGATTATCATGGTCGCATCCAGCGGGCTTGTAGGGATGGGGTTTTACAGTCTGATGGGCATGGCAAGCTATAGCGCCAGCATTGGCTTTGGTATTGCAACGGTTGCAGTGGGTGGGATTCTGACCTTTACCCGTATTTTTGATGCGATTACGGACCCGTTACTTGCGTTTATATATGACAGGGTCAATACTCGTTTTGGTAAGGTTCGTATTCTGCTGGTCAGTGGATGGCTGGTGATGGTTTTCGCCACACTGATGATGTATAACTGGGCGGCCGGAAAAGGAAACGGTATGGTTGTCTTTGTATTGCTGTATGTCATCTATATTATCGGGTATACGCTCTACAATATGACAGGTCAGACTCTGTATGCTTTGATGACCAATGACCCAAAGCAGCGGCCAATGCTCGGCGTATGGAGTACGATTTTCAACTATGTGGTTCCTATTTCCTTGAGCATGATTAATTATGTGATATTGCTTCCAAAATACGGAAACTATAACTTGGAATTTTTAGCGGCTGTCTGCTGGGTAACTGTCGCAGTGTCCGCAGTGGGACTTATTTTGACCTGTATTGGCATTTCGGAATATGATAAGCCGGAAAATTTTGCAGGTACTTCTGCAAAGAAGGAAAAACTCAAGCTGAAAGATATGATGGAGGTATTAAAAAACAACCGGCCTTTGCAGTGTTATATTGCTTCCGGGACTTCCGATAAGATTGCGCAGCAGGTAGCCAGCCAAACAATTATTTCGACGATGCTGGGAGGCATTATTATTGGCGATATGTCCATTTCCACCACGCTGAGTACCATAAGTATTATACCTTCCATTTTGTTTGCGGTTGTTGGTGCAAAGTATGCCGGAAAGCATGGCAATAAAAAGACGATTGTTACATGGTCTTATATAAGTATTTATGTAACCTGTGCAACGATTCTTTTCTTTGTTTTCTTACATATAGGTGGAAATACGCGCAATATTTCGACCGCTATGCCGCTGATGATTATCTATGTTATCCTGACATTGGCGCTGAATGGTACGAAGATGTGCGTGACAACTGGAAATACTGCATTTATGGCGGATTTGATTGACTATGAGCTGGATCGGGGTGGTAAGTATATTCCGGCAGTAGTATCCGGTGTTGCCAGCCTGATTGATAAGCTGGTATCTTCCGTCAGTGCGCTGATTGCGACTGGTGCGGTTGCGCTGATTGGGTATCGGGAAACGATGCCACAGCCTACGGACGAATTGACAGGCGGTGTTTTCTGGATGACGATGGCGCTTATGTATGGTCTTCCGCTGATAGGCTGGGTTATTACGCTTATTGCTATGCGTTTTTGTGCATTGAGCAAGGAAGAAATGATTGAAGTTCAGAAGCGTATTGCGGATAAAAAGGCGGCAGCACAGAGAGAGGCGTAAGGGTTACTGTCAGAAAGAAAAAGATAAAAATCAGTGGTAAGTCCAGAGAGATTTACCACTGATTTTTTGTATCATTAAGAAATTCTTCCATTTTTATTTCGCTAAGCAAGAAGTATCCTCATCAGGTTATCCACGGAAACTTCCCAGAAAAGCCAGGCTCTTCTTCGGATGGCGGGTTTGTGTGGGTCTGTCAACGGCAATCAGTCCAAACGTCATGGAATACCCTTTTTGCCACTCAAAATTATCCATAAGGCTCCAATGGAAGTAGCCTTTTACTGGAAGATTGTCATGGATACAGTTTTGAACGCCCAAAAGCGCTTTTTCAATAAAGGCGATGCGCCTTTCATCATTGTCCGTGGCAATCCCATTTTCTGTGACGATTAGGTCGCCCTTGAAATCTTTGGCAGCTTTCCGAATAACATGCTCTAACGCTTCTGGATAAAATTCATAATTCATCTGGGTAAGCTCCGCCCCGTCAGGCGCAGGAAGTATGCCATCTGGTCCTATGAGGGAACGGGTATAATTCTGTACGCCAAGAAAATCATCGTTTTGGATATAGGGAAGATAGTGGGTAAACTCATCGTCCCATTCTTTCAACGCATTTTCTTCTCCGCCGGAAACAGGCTGAATATCGTGCAGACTTAAAGAGAGTCCTACTTTCATCTCAGGATAAAGTTCTTTGATTATGGTACGGGCGGCTTCATGGGCGCGGCAGACGATTTTGTCGCCTTCCGGCGTGCGCATGGAGGTGAAATTTTCGACCTTTTCAACGCCAAATACTTTTTTGTTTTCTTCTTCGGCGGCTTTTTGTCCTGCCATCATTTTTTCCAGATTGATGCCTACCTGTACAGTACCATCCGTAGTTTGTGCTTTGGCGGCTTGTGCCTGCATTTGCTGTTGATACCGTTTGGCAATGGCGGCAACCTGTATGCCCATGTTTGCCTCATTGATGGTACAGATATAGTGGAGTTCCCCGCCCAGTTTTCCGACAATATAACGGGCATAGCGTGCGAAATCTTCCACAGTGGATTCCGCTTCCCATCCGCCTTTTCCAATCAGCCACTTGGGGCTGGAAAAGTGGTGCAGGGTCACGATGGGTTCTAAGCCGTATTCTTTGCAGCAACGGATGACATCCAGATAATGCGCCGTTTCTGTTTCATCAAAATGCCCTTCTTCCGGCTCGATGCGTGCCCATTCTATGGAAAAACGATAGGCATTCAGCCCGGCGTCGGCCATGAGTTGGATATCTTCACGATAACGGTGGTAATGGTCAACGGCGTCTAAGGATGGCTCCGAAAAGCTGGTGTGCTCCATCTGTTCCATCGCCCAACAGTCACTGTTTGTGTTGTTGCCCTCTACCTGATGCGCCGCAGTCGCAGCGCCTAAGAGAAAGTCCGGTGAAAATTTGTCCATTGCAATTCCTCCTTGTATGATAGTATCATCCAATTTTACTTTTACTGGAATGATTTCTTTCATTATAATAGAAGAAATGAGGACGGATGTAAAAAAATTCATGATAATGTTATCATAGTAATTATTTTTATAGGTTTCCTTAATTTGAAAACAGATTATGGAAAAAGTAAACACATAAAAGAGGAGTGAACGGTAAAATAGTGTGAAAAATAGAAGATGGAACGGTAAGCTCCATCTATCATACGAAGCAGGAAGGAGTATTACAGTGAGAAAAGTAACGGAATTAAAAAACAACTGGATTTTTGTAAAAAATGCAAAAGATGTGGCGGAAGCATCTGCCACAGAGGGTATTCCCGTATCTTTGCCTCATACTTGGAATGCGATAGATGGGCAGGACGGAGGAAATGATTACTATAGGGGAACATGCTGGTATCGTCTGGATATGGAAAAGCCTGAATTGAAAGCTGGGGAAAAGGCATACCTGGAATTTGACGGTGCAGCCATGACAGCGGATGTTTACTTTCATGGAGAAAAATTGGCGCATCATGAGGGCGGGTATTCCAGATTCCGCGTAGATATCACGGGGAAGCTGGAAGAAGGAGGAAATGAGTTATTGGTTTCTGTGGATAACTCAGACAATGACCGGGTTTACCCACAGAAGGCGGATTTCACTTTTTACGGAGGATTGTATCGCATGGTGCGGCTTGTCATCGTGCCGGAAAGTCATTTTTCCATGAATTATTATGGCGGAAATGGAATCAGGATAACGCCGGAGGTAACATTGCCGGAAAATGGCGCCCAGGCTGCAAGCGCCGTGGTGACGGTGGAAATCTGGGCGGAAGGCGGTGCGGAGTCTGTGACTGTCACAGTGGCAGGGGAAACTAAGCAGGCTGCGGTCGCAGAGGGTTATGCGAAGACAGAGTTTACTCTTAATCCGGTACATTTGTGGGACGGTGTGGAAGACCCTTATCTTTATACGGCAAAAGCGGAACTGGAAAGTGGCGATGTAGTGGAAACTCGTTTCGGGTGTAGGAGTTTCCATATAGATTCCCAGGAGGGATTTTTCTTAAACGGGCGTCCTTATCCTCTTCGGGGCGTCAGCAGGCATCAGGACCGTGCAGGAGCGGGAAATGCCCTGACACTTGCCATGCATCAGGAAGATATGGAAATTATCAAGGAAATGGGCGCCAATACGCTGCGTCTGGCGCACTATCAGCATGCGCAGGAATTTTATGACCTGTGCGATGAAAACGGAATGATTGTATGGGCGGAAATTCCCTATATTACTATGCATATGAGCGGCGGCAGGGATAATACAATAAGCCAGATGCGGGAGCTTATCATCCAGAATTACAATCATCCATCAATTGTCTGCTGGGGACTGTCCAATGAAATTACGGCGGCCAGCCCGGTGAATGAGGAGCTGCTGGAGAATCACAGGGAACTGAACCGGTTATGCCATGAGCTGGACCAGACAAGGAAAACCGTCATGGCGAATGTATTTATGCTGGAAACGGATAGCCCTATACTGGAAATACCGGATATTAACAGCTATAACCTGTATTTTGGCTGGTATGTGGGTGAAATGATTCAGACGGACGAGTTTTTTGACGAATACCATAACACTTATCCTGACCGGTGTATTGGATTCTCAGAATATGGGGCGGATGCCAATCCGGCATACCATTCCGTGCATCCTGACCGAGGGGATTATACAGAGGAATATCAGTGCCTGTACCATGAACATATGCTGCGTATGATTGAAAAACGTCCGTGGCTTTGGGCGACCCATGTGTGGAATCTGTTCGATTTTGCCGCAGATGGCAGGGATGAAGGCGGTAAGCATGGGGAAAACCAGAAAGGTCTTGTGACGATGGACCGCAAAATCAGAAAAGATGCGTTTTATTTATATAAAGCATATTGGAGCAAGGAAGCTTTTGTTCATCTATGCGGCCGGCGGTATGTGGACCGGGCAGAGGAAGTGACGAAAGTAAAGGTATATTCTAACCAGCCTTCGGCAGCTCTATATGTGGACGGAGCGCTTGTGGGGGAACAGGAAGGCAGCAGGATATTTGAGTTTGAAGTCCCTATTTCCGGCGTCCATCAGATTATGGCACAAAGCGGTGAATGCAGGGATGAGATTACTGTGAAAAAGGTTGCTGAACCAAACAAAGAGTATCTTTTTGTAAAAGAGGGAGATATTGTCAACTGGTTTGATAAAGAAGAACTGCGTAAGGATTGTTATTCTATCGGCGATACGTTGGGTGAGATTGCCAAAAGCGAGGAGGCAAACGCCATTGTGCAGAGAATGACTTCCAAAGCGACCGCAAGCCGGGGCGATGTGGCGGAGAGCGTCAAGGATAATCCGGCATTGCAGCGTATGATGCAGAGAATGACCTTACAGAGCATGTTGAAGCAGGTGGGGGATATCATTAAACCAGAAGAAATCAAGGCATTGAATGATGCACTGCAAAAAATCAAAAAAGTTACCGATTAGTAACAGGGGGAAAACGGCGTCAGTCCGACCGCGCTACATGGAAGGACTGATGCAGAAGGGGAGGATATGACCATGCCAATAAGGGCAGTACAGCAAATTATGCTTGGGACAGTAACGGTAAAAGAAAGTCAGGCAACAGAAACGCTTTCCGCGATTAAAAAGGCAGGATATGATGGGATTGAATTAAACGGGTTCATGATTCGACCGACTTCTTTTATGGTGCGGATGATGACAAAGATGGCAGGAATGCCGGTAGGAAAAGGCGGCAATCTGGACTGGGGCGCACTGGTAAAGGCAGCGGGACTTTCCGTGGTAAGCGTACATGAAGATTTGGGAACTATCCAGAGAGAGCCGGAGAAGGTAATAGAAGAAGCCAGGAAATTTGGAACAAAATATGTGGTCGTAACAGGCATGTACCGCTTTGATTATTCGGATGAAAAGGCAGTTAGGAAGCTGGCGGAGGATTTGAATCAGGCGGGAAAAGCATTAAAGCAGAGTGGGATTGCGCTTTTATATCACAACCATAATTGTGAATTTCGTAAGGTATCAAAAGGAAAAACAGCATATGAATTGCTGCGTGAAGAAACAGACCCGGAATACCTGAACTTTGAATTTGATTCTTACTGGCCGACAGAGGCAGGTGTGGACGCGTTGTCCCTGATGCGGCAGTTGGGTGCAAGGCTTAAACTTTACCACATCAATGACAGGGGTAGCAGGGTATCCGGGGCGTCCATGACGCCAATCTTAAAGTCGGACAGCATGGAACTTGGTTATGGAAATATGAATCTGGAAGCGCTTGTGGAACAGGCGAAAGCGGCGGGTGTGGAGGCAGTCATACTGGAAAGCCATAAAAATTGGGTGGATAAATCGCCAATCAAATCCTTGCAGCTTTCAGCGGAATTTATGAAGAATTATGTGTAGGGCTGTCAGTGGTTATGGGCATGGGCAGCAGTATTATGATCTTTTAGAGAGGATGGAGCAAAATGCAGGAATTAAAAAAATATTTTATTACCATAAAACGGGAATATCAAGAGGGCGATGTGGCAGTGTTGCGGCAGAAGTTTTCCGGGAAAGATGTTGTAAACGCCATGCTTTATTCTACGGCACTTGGCGTCTATGAAGCGGAAATTAACGGGAAAAAGGTGGGGGAACAGATGTTCGCTCCGGGCTATACCTATTATCCCCGGAGGGTTCTATATCAGGAACATGATGTGACGGGACTTTTGCATACGGAGTGTAAGTCTGTAGAATCTGGCGATGGAGAAGAAAATGAGCTGGTTGTTTATCTGGGACAGGGTTGGTACTGCGGAAGATTCCTCTGTGAGAATCAGACGCAGATATACGGGGAAAAACCGGCCATTTCCTGGATATTGCGGCTGAAATTGAAGGACGGAAGTGAAAGGATACTTCAATCCGATTCAGATGTGGAAGAATTGGAATCGCCCTATGAGTATGCCGGGGAATATGATGGGGAAGTTTATTTTGCGGACGGGCGAAAAGAAGTGATCGGGCATCCCATAGGTTTTGAAGGGCAGACAGATTTCCTATTGGAAAAAACATTGACAGAAGTGCAACTGCAGGAGGAAATGCCTGTTAAAAATGTGTCTGTATCAGGAAATAGCACAATTCTAGATTTTGGACAGAATTTTGCAGGTATCGTTGAGATTGACCTAGATTTTCTGAAGGATGAGACATTGACTATCCGGCATGGTGAAATCTTGAATCCAGACGGCAGCCTATACACTGCCAATTTAAGAAAAGCAAAGGCAACGATTGTTTATCATGCGGGGGCAGAGAAAAAAAGATACCGCCCCAGATTTACCTATATGGGGTTTAGGTATGTGGAAATTTCCGGTGCAGAGTATAAGCCGGGAATGATAAAGGCTTATGCGCTTTATACGGATATGAAGCGGACAGGTTTCTTTGCCTGTGAACATGAAAAGGTGCAAAAACTCTATGAAAATCAGGTCTGGGGGCAGAAATCGAATTATGTAGAAGTGCCTACAGATTGTCCGCAGAGGGATGAGCGGATGGGATATACCGGGGATGGGCAGGTCTTTGCCTTAACGGGTGCGTATAACTTTGATACCAATGATTTCTGGAAGAATTTCCTGCGGGATTTAGAATTGGGACAAATGGATAATTCAGAAGGTTATGTTTGTGCAACAGTTCCCCAGACGGGACCTGCGGGCATCGGCTTTGTCAATATGCTTGGCTGGGGGAATGCTGTCACAATCTTGCCGGAAATGATGTACTGGCAGTTTGGGGATGAGGAAGCGTTGCCAACTCAATATGAGAGCATGAAAAAATTTGTGGAAGCGGAAATCCGTAAGATGGAAGGGAAAAATCTTTGGCTTGGCGTCTCTTTGGGCGATTGGCTGGCATTGGGAAAGGATATGGCATGGCAGGCACAGCATAATAATCCGATTTCCAATTCCTTTATCGTGCATGATTTGAAAGTCATCAGCGAAACGGCAAAGGCGTTGGGGTTAAAAGAGGATGCCGAGCGTTATGAGGCTCAATATCTGGCGACGAGAGATGCTTATATGCAGATGTTCGTAAAAGAGGATGGGGTGGTAGCGGACGATTATCAGTCTGCTTATATCATGGCGCTAAAATTTGTTATCCCAGAGGGTGAACTGCGCCGAAAGACCTTAAAGAAATATGCGGAAAATGTCCGAAAAGAAGGTCTGACAACAGGATTTTTTGCTACAGAACACTTGCTGCCTATGCTGATTGAAGCAGGAGAAACAGCGCTGGCTTATGATATTCTGTTACAGGAAGGATGTCCGGGATGGATGTATCAGATTAACCGGGGAGCGACTACCACTTGGGAGCGGTGGGATGCCATCCGTGAGGACGGAACGGTAAATGAAGATAAAATCACCGATGATAATATGGTTTCCTTTAATCATTACGCTTTTGGCAGTGTGGGTGAATTTTATTATCAGTATATTCTAGGAATTAAGCCTCTTGCGCCCGGATTTAGGAAGATAAAGATTCAGCCTTATCCAGATAAACGTCTCGGTGGCGTGTCTGGAAGCTATCTTTCCAGAGCCGGAGAGATTAAATCCGCATGGAAATATGAGGGAAATAAACTGATGTTTACGGTGGCTGTACCCACGGAAGCTGAGATTCATCTTCCAGATGGAAGAGAGGAAAAAGTCGGGAAGGGAGAATATTCTTATGAAATATTTTTGTAATCCAATAAATATCAATTACCGTTATCAATTTAATGCCGATCCGCGCAAGCCCAAGATGCAGATTTGCAGGGAAGCGGCCGACCCTTCTATGATTTGTTTTCAGGGGAAATATTACATTTTTGCTTCTATGACATTGAGTGTATGGGTTTCAGAGGATATGGCTCATTGGGAAAGTTATCGTCTGCCGGATAATCTGCCACTGTATGATTATGCACCGGATGTCAGGGTAATGGGGGAATATGTGTATTTTTCTGTGTCCAAACGAGGAGAAGTCTGTAACTTCTACCGTACAAAAGATATTTTGAACGGACCCTATGAAGAAATTCCGGGTAGTTTTGACTTCTGGGATCCTAATTTATTCTGTGATGATGACGGAAGGGTTTATTTTTACTGGGGTTGTTCTAATGCAACACCGCTTTGGGGTGTGGAACTGGACGCAAAGACAATGCTTCCTTTAGGAGAACGTAAAGCCTTACTTGATGGAGATGCATGGAGCAAAGGCTATGAGCGCGTGGGAGAAGACCACTCAAAATATCCGAAGAGCGAAGAAGAAGTCGATGCAGCTTTGGAAGGCTTCTTTAGAATGCAGGGACCGGGGGCAAGGGAGCAGACGCCCAAGGAATATGTTCCCCTAATCAGAGGAATGCTCAGCGATAAGCCTTATATTGAAGGAGCCTGGATGGATAAGTATCAGGGGAAGTATTATCTGCAATATGCCTTCGCGGGGACACAGTATAATATTTATGGAGACGGCGTTTATATAGGAGAATCGCCTCTCGGTCCCTTTGTGCTTGCGGATAACAATCCATACTCCTACAAACCGGGCGGTTTTTTGCCGGGAGCGGGACATGGCTCTACTATGTGGGATAAAAAAGAAAACTTATGGCATGCGGCAACAATGCGGATTAGTAAGAATCATGACTTTGAGCGGCGTGTGGGAATCTGGCCGGCAGGATTTGATGAAGAAGGGGTGCTTTTCTGCAATCAACGCTATGGGGACTGGCCGATAGAGGTAGAGGATGGCAAAGGGAACCCTTGGAAAGAGCCGAAGTGGTATCTGCTCAGTTATGGGAAAACCGCTACAGCGTCTTCTAGTACAGAAGGAAAAGGAGCGGAAAAAGCCGTTGATGAGAATGTGCAAACTTGGTGGCAGGCAGGGACGGCAAAACGCGGTGAATGGCTGCAGGTAGATTTGGAAAAGGCATATACAATAAATGCGGTTCAGATTAATTTCGCGGATGACGGGATTGATATTCCGGCGCCGGGAAAAATCAGAGGGACCACACAGGCGCGTTATATCGAAGAAAAAGACTATGCGACGCGTTGGAAGCTGGAAGGCTCTCTGGATGGGGAGCAGTATTTTGTGATAGAAGATAAATCAGAGGCAGTAACAGATTTATCCCATGATTTGGTGGTCAGGGAAGAAGGGATACAGGCGCGTTTTCTGAAGCTGACCGTTATGGAAGTGCCCTATGGACAACAGCCCTGTGTTTCCGGTCTGCGCGTATTTGGCACAGGAGATGGGGAAAAACCGAAAGCGCCGGATTATGAAGCAGTAAGGGAAAACGACCTGGATATGATGGTAAAAATTACGGATGGCGATGCTTTAGGCTATAACATTTTATGGGGCAGCAGTCCAGAAAAACTTTATCACAGTTATATGATTTTTGGAAAAGAGCAGCGCGTTGGGGCATTGGTGAAAGGCAGGGAATACTATGTGAGGGTGGACGCTTTTAATGAAAATGGGATTACGGAAGGGATATGTCGGAATCTTCCTTGTGAAAAAGTGTTGTACATGGTAGAATAGCACAATAGAGGCGGCTTTGCAAGAGTGCGGACGAGAGATTTCTGGCTGCCTGACCGCCTCAATGGGAATCTGTCCGACAGGAAAACTGCCTGAAAATTGGTTCCCATATAGTGAAGCAGAAAGCGTAAGATACCATGAACATGATAGAAATCGAAAATCTGACAAGTGCATATGGAAAAAAACGGGTGTTATCTGATGTGACGTTCTATGCCGAGCAGGGGGAGTGTATTGGTATCGTGGGATTGAATGGGTGTGGGAAGTCTACGCTGCTTTCGATTATGGCGGGCACATTGCGCCCTCTGTCGGGAAAGATTCGTTATTATGGAAAAGAAGCGCTGCAAAACCCTGCTGTCTTTAGGAAAATGACGGGGTATGTGCCACAGGATAACCCGCTGCTGCCGGAGTTAAGCGTTTATGATAATTTAAGGCTCTGGTATCCTGATAAGAAGATGCTGCAAAAGGAATTAAAAGAAGGCTTTTTACAACTGCTTGGCATACCGGAGTTTTTAAAGACGCCGGTCTCGAAGCTATCCGGTGGGATGAAGCGGAAGGTCAGCATCGGAATCGCCTTATCGGGAAGACCGCCCATTTTGCTTCTAGATGAGCCAGGGACGGCGCTGGATATGGTATGTAAAGAAGAGATTAGGAAATATTTGCAGATATATTTAGGCCAGAAAGGAACAATCGTTCTTACGAGCCATGAAGAAAGGGAGCTGGATATCTGCGACGCTCTTTATGTGCTGAAAAATCAGAAATTAACCGTCATAGATAAGTCGCTGCGCGGGGAAGCGTTGACGGCGGAATTTTAAGAGGGGTGGAAGGATATGGAACCTTGGGAGCAGATTTCCATTCCAGAAATACAGGAAAAATCTCATAAGAAACGAAACGCACTCATCATTGCAGCGGCTGTAGGAGTTTGTATCCTGGCGGTTCTTTTGAGCTGCGTTTTTCTTTTCAGAATCTATAATACAGCGGAAAGAAGGATTCTGAGAGGTTTTCAGCGGCTGGCGGGGGAAGTAATTGAACAACAGGTGTTATGGAATGGCGCGGGGGAAGATACGGCAAAGCCGGGCGCCAGGAAACTAGAGACCACGCTGAATCTAAGCAGTGAAGAGCTTCCTATTACGCTAGGGGTGGATATGGTTCTTCGGCGGGATACGGACGCGCGCAGGATGAGGGCGGATACTGCGTTAAGCGTTATGAATCGGAAGCTTGTCCAGATACAGACCTATGGGGAGGAGGAAACCCTGACTTTGAGGCTGCCGGATTTCTTTGACCAGAATCTGGCATTTGATACCAGGCGGATTGATAGTCAGTACAATCAGTCTCTTTTTGCCGAGAAATTCGGTGAAGCGGATATGCCGGAAATGTCCCTGCAGCTTTTCCCGGAGCAGGAGTGGTCAGGGGAAAAGCTGCATAAGGTCTGGAAAAATTTTCTGGAGGATTGGAAAGAAAGCCTGAAATCCGGGGATACACTGCCGGAGATTCAGGTAGAAATGGTGGAAAAAGAGATAGAAGTCAACATTCCCGGAAATAGCGACAGGCAGTATCTATGCAGCCAATATCTCGTGACGATTCCCAAAGAGTGGTCAAGGCGGCTGGCATTGGACGAAGCAAAGGTTCGTCTGGAACAGGATATCGTACTGTTAGCAGCGATGGATAGACATAGCCGCATTATTTGTCTTTCTTTGAAGGAGCCGCTATCTCTTATGGTGGAGACGGAAAATGGGG
This sequence comes from Muribaculaceae bacterium, assembly GCA_023663465.1. Taxonomy (GTDB): domain Bacteria; phylum Bacillota; class Clostridia; order Lachnospirales; family Lachnospiraceae; genus UBA3282. The sequence goes on from JAMPHJ010000043.1 coordinate 12,272, forward strand.
AAAAGCTTGTAGAGCTTGATGCAGATATTAGTTTTCTTGGGGAAGAGAGAAGCATCGACGATATGATAATTGGCATCGGATTGGAAGTTCCGGTTACTTATCCCGGAGCAGAGCGGAGCTGGCGGGGATTGTTACCGGGCAGGGGCAATGCTGCGGCAAAAGAGCACAGAGTCGCACTCCGGGCGGAAATGGAGCTTGTTTTTACGGAAAATAACATGCGTATTGTAATGGAGCCGAATCAGATAACGGCGGCGTTAGATGATGAAGAGCTGTTCAAGGTGACAGGCAAAGTAGTATGGGAACCGCTGAGAGAAGAAATCGAGCCGTTGGAAGGTGAAACCATCCGGCTTTTTGAGATAACGGAAGCGCAATATGAGGATTTGGAACAGCAGCTTTCGCGGAAGCTTCGGAAATGGGGGGCTGCCTTGGGGGATGCTTTTCTATAAGGTGGGGAAGCTTTTGGACAGGATGAGGCGAAACTTTAAAGCAGGATGAGGCGAATTGGAGTAGACGCATGAAACAGACGTTACGATTATGGGGACTGGAATGGAAGCATATGATGAAAAAGCTGCCCGCAATGCTGTGTACGGCGGCTTTTCTTCTTGCGCTGTTAGGCGGGACTGCTTTTGGTGCGGCAAAATTGCTCTATCGGGATTCCCCGTTTCTGCAGATAACCATTGCTGTTGTGGAAGAGGAAGAAAATGTATTGACTGATATGGTCATTCAATATGTAGAAGAAATGGAAAGCATATCGAAGTCCTGCCGTTTTCTGATGACGGAAAAAGAGGAAGGCTTCAAGATGCTGGAAGAGGGAAGCGTTGCTGCAGTGTTAGTTTTGCCGGGTGGTATGATAGAGGGAATTTTAACCGGAGAAAATATACCGGCGCAGGTCTATTTCCCGAAAGATGCGGGAGTGGAATCTGCTCTATTAAAGGAGCTGACGGACGCGGGCATGGATATGTTGCGCGTGGCGCAGGCGGAAATTTACGGTATTTACGATACGGCGGCGCATTACGGGGTTTTGGAAGAGATTGCGGTATTGGAAGCGGATATCAATCGTTACAATCTGGCGTTTGCCCTGGATAGGCTGGCTCTCTATCAGACGAGGGAAGTTGCGGCGACCGGGGAGTTATCCATTTTACAGTATGCCGCTGTATCTGGGGGGATTTTTTTCCTGTTATTATTCGGTATGGCGTGTTATCCAATGATGAAGCCCTATCCCCGCGCATTCCGGCAGCTTTTGAAAAAACAGGGGATAGGCATTGGGGCGCAGTGTCTGGGAAAAGGGTTGTGTGGATTTTGCGCTATGGGAGCGGGAGTTTGCTGCCTTTTCTTATTTGCCAAGGGAATCGCGGCGGCAGCAGACAGCAATGCATGGCTTCCCATCCTAGGCGTGAAGCAGGTGGGAATGTTGTTTTTGATTTGTCTCTGCGCCACGGCGTTTGTCTTTTTGATTTTTCAGATAGCGGATAATGCAGCGGCGGCGCTTTTGCTGTTGTTTTTCTTAACGACGGTCATGACATATTGTGCAGGCGGTTTTGTGCCGTCTGTTTTTCTACCGGAAACGATACGAAAGATTGGCGGATTCTTGCCGGTCTCTTATCTCATAGAAGCGGCGGGTAGTTTGTATCTGCACGATACGCCGCATAGAGCCGCAGGGGCGCTTGTCATCATGACGCTCCTATTTGCGGCGGCTTCTTATGCAGTCCGAAGGGGGAAAGAGGTATGAGGGCATATGGTATCTGGCTGGGATTGTTGCTGAAGAGAATGTTGAAAAAACCTGCTTTCATCCTGCTTCTGTTCTCGCTCCCATTGCTGGCGATATTGACGGAGCAGACCGCGCAGACTGGGCGGGGGGAAGGCATTCTTGTCGGCGTTATGATAGAAGCGGAATCTGGGGAAGTTTTTTCAGTGCAGGATACGCAGGAACAGGACGGGCTTCTCACTTTTCAAATATATGAGGAATGGGAGCGGCTTTTGCAAGATGTAGAGCGGGGGAGTCTGGATTGTGGCATGATTTGTCCCGGCGATATGAGGACGCGGCTTTTTCTGGATAACTGGCAAGGGGCAATTACGATATATCAGCCCGAAACTTTTGAGATGGAGGGAATTGTCAAAGAGCAGGTTGCGGCGGTTCTGTTTTCTTTATATTCCGAGGATAAGTATGAGGATTATGTCAGGGAAGCAGAAGCCTTTGAGAAAGTGCGGCAAAGCGGTATCACGGGGGACGAAATCGCGCAGTTTGCCAAGGCTGCGTATGAGACCCGCCTTTCTGACGGAAGTACATTTGCGTTTCAGTATCATCAGGATATGCAGGAAAATGGGGCGGTTGGTGAGGCAGTCGAGGAGCCGGCAGAATCCGCAACGGTCGGGACAGCGGTGTTTCGTCTGCGAGGCGTGCTTGCCGTAGGTATTTTTTTAAGCGGTCTGTGCGGGTTACTCATAGATTGGGAAGACCGTCAGGACAGGAAATTTGCGCGTCTTGCGCCAGAGTGGTTGACTACTATGGTCAATATCTGGATTCCGACGGTCTGTACTTCTCTTGTAACCCTGCTTTGTCTCTGTTGGGGGGAGCGGTCTTATGGCAGCATTGCGGAAGGAATCCTGTTTTTAGGAAAAGAAGGTCTGCGTCTGCTTTTTTACCAGTTTCTAATTGTCCTTTATTGTAGTATAATCAGATTAATATTGAGAAAGCGGGAAACTCTGGCGGCGGCGATTCCGATTCTGACACTGGCGAGCATGGTCTGTTGCCCTATCTGGATTCGTTTGTCTTTATATCTGCCGGTATTTGGCGTTTTGGAAAAACTTTTTCCTGCGACGTATTATTTGCTGGGATAGAATTTGCAAAACTAAAGTTTAAAAGATGTAGTTGTACAGAATATACACTCCATAAGCAGGTACTGTGAAAACGCCGGTACTTAGATGCCGTATTTTGGCATCTTATGTACCGCTGCGTTTGAACCGTAGCGAGAGCGTGCCTGCGTTGGATTGTATATTCTGTACAACGGACGGTTGACAATAGCCTAGTTTTGCAAGTATCTAAACATTGAAAGTTAAGAAGGAGCATGGTTATCAACATGGAAGAAAAAAATATCATGGATTATGAAACGGTGGCGCTGGATGATGAGAACGACGCGCTTGTGATTCTGGACCAGACGAAACTGCCGGGCGTGGCACAGACGATTCGCTTACGGACCGGGGAAGAAATATGGGATGCCATTTATTTGTTAAAAGTGCGCGGTGCACCGGCAATCGGCGTGGCGGCGGCATTTGGGGCTTATCTGCTGGCGAAGCGGATAGATACGGAAGATTATGATACTTTTTATACTGACTGGAAAAAACAGAAAGAATATTTAAATTCGGCAAGGCCGACTGCCGTGAACCTGTCTTGGGCATTAAACCGCATGGAGCAGGTCTGCATACGGAACCGGGACAAAGGGGTTGCGCAGATAAAAGAGCTGTTGAAGCAGGAAGCGGTCTCGATTAAGGAAGAAGATATCCGGGTCTGCCGGGCGATTGGCGAACACGGTCTGAGTCTGGTAAAACCCGGCGACGGTATTCTGACGCACTGTAATGCGGGACAGCTTGCAACCTGCAAATACGGAACCGCCACTGCGCCGATTTATCTGGGAGAGGAGCGGGGATATCATTTCCGGGTTTTTGCAGACGAGACAAGACCGCTTTTGCAGGGGGCACGGCTTACGGCATATGAGCTGATGGCGTCCGGCGTGGACGTTACCTTGATTTGTGATAATATGTCGGGGACCGTTATGCGAAACGGCTGGGTACAGGCGGTATTTGTCGGCTGCGACAGGGTGGCGGCGAATGGAGATGTCGCTAATAAAATAGGGACGTCTGTGGTAGCGGCAGTTGCTGGCCGCTATCGGATACCGGTGTATGTGTGCGCGCCGACTTCGACTATCGATTGCAATACGCCTTCGGGTGCGGATATTACGATTGAGCAGCGACCGGCGCATGAAGTAACGGATATGTGGTATCGGGAGCCGATGGCGCCGAAGGGCGTTAAGGTGTTCAATCCTGCCTTTGATATTACGGACCATGATTTAATCGCGGGAATTGTTACGGAATATGGTGTTGCGAGGGAGCCTTATACAGAGTCTTTGCGGGAAATTTTTCGTAAGAAGGCGGAAGGGGCTTTGTGATAGTCTAGAGCAGATTGAAGGAAGAAGGGAAAGGCAAAAATGGAGTATATGACACAGAAGCAGGCCAAGAAAGCGATTATCGACGTGGGACAGCGAATGTATGTACGGAATTTCGTTGCCGCGAATGATGGGAATCTTTCTGTAAAGACCGGGGAAAACGAAGTCTGGGCGACGCCTACGGGCGTATCGAAAGGATTTATGAAAAAGAAGATGCTGGTAAAAGTGGATTTGGACGGTCGTGTGCTGGAAGGGACTTACAAGCCTTCTTCGGAATTGAAAATGCATTTGCGCGCCTACCGGGAAAATCCAGACATTCGCGCGGTCTGCCATGCGCACCCGCCTATCTGTACCTGTTTCGCGATTGCCGGGATTCCGCTGGATACCCCGGTGCTGGCGGAGGCGGTTATCACGCTGGGCGATGTGCCGGTTGCGCCATACGCGGAGTTAGGCTCTAAGGAAGTGCCAGAGGTTATTGCGCCTTATTGTCATACGCACAATGGGATTCTATTAGCAAACCACGGTTCTGTCACCTGGGCGGAAGATATTTATACCGCTTATTACCGTCTGGAATCTATGGAGTACTATGCCCGAATCCTTCTGATAACGGAAAAGATACTCGGAAAGCAGAATAAACTTTCCGGGGAGCAAATCGACGCGCTGCTTGCCATGCGGGAAAAATTCGGGGTAAAGCAGGGCGGTATGCCGCGTAGGGATGGATGAGGACAAGGCGTAGGTTTAAAATCAAGAAAGAAAAGAGGCTATTCACATGAACGAAGAAGAAATGATTGCGGAAATCATGCAGCATCTGGATTCAGAATCGGTGCAGGGAGTGTACCGGATGAGCGTGCTGATGGATGAAAACGAAAAGCAGGCAAAGACGGTTACGAAGCAGTGCTGTAATATGTATGGAAGACCGGCTTCAGAGACGGTGGGGCTGTTGGATATGTACACGGATATGAACGCGGGGAAGCCGGATAATGAGAGGATGCCTGTGGATTATAAAGCAGCAAAAAAATAAAAGAAACAAGGAGAGACCCAAAAATGCACTTCGATTATCAAAAAGTAAAAGATCCACAATTCTACAAAGAGAATGTACTGCCCGCCCATTCTTCCCATGTGGTGTATCGCAACCGGGAGGAATGTGAGGCGCAAAGAAGCTCTCTTAGGGAATCTTTGGACGGAATCTGGAAATTTGCATATGCGCCTAATAAGGCTTCTGCCATTGAAGGCTTTGAGAAGACGGAATACGATTGCAGCGGCTGGGATGATATCCGGGTGCCGGCGCATATCCAGTTAGAGGGGTATGATATTCCCCTGTATGTGAATCAGCAGTATCCGTGGGATGGCAGGGAGGATATTGCGCCCGGCGAAATCCCGCAACGCTTTAACCCGGTGGCAAGTTATGTGAAATATTTTGAAGCGCCCAGCCGTATGCAGGGTATGGAAATCCGTATCTCATTCCAAGGCGTGGAAAGCGGTATGGCGCTTTGGTTAAATGGCAGTTATGTGGGATATAGCGAAGATAGTTTTACACCTTCCGATTTTGATTTAACGCCTTATATGAAGGATGGGGAAAACAAGCTGGCGGTGCAGGTCTATAAATGGACCTCTTCAAGCTGGGCGGAAGACCAGGACTTTTTCCGGTTTTCCGGTATTTTCCGCAGCGTCTTTCTCTATGCCGTACCGGCGGTGTATCTAGAAGATATCCGGGTGAAAACGTTGTTTGAAGGGGACGGTTTTGAAAATGCATTCTTAGAGGTACAGACGAAAGTCCGCGGAAGCGGGAAAGTCCGTTTTATCTTGAAAGACGGCGATAAGACAGTGTTTGCGCGTGAGGATGAATTTGCAGACGGTGAGACCAGACGGGCAATGGCAGCCGCAGAATCGGGGGCAGCAGGACAAGCAGAGCCAAATGCCATGCCGCAGGAACAGACATTTAGAGAGCCGGTGGTGTCGCCGAAATTATGGAGCGCGGAGCAGCCTTATCTGTACCGGCTGGAAATCGAGATTCTGGACATGTCCGGGGAGGTGCAGGGATATGTCAGACAGATGGTAGGATTCCGCAAATTTGAGATGAAGCAGAACCGTATGTTGTTAAATGGTAAGCGGATTGTCTTTAAGGGCGTTAACCGTCATGAGTTCAGCGCGGTAACAGGGCGGCATGTTTCTTATGAAGAGCTGGAAAAAGATATCGTGACGATGAAGCAGAACAATATCAATGCCATCAGAACCTGCCATTACCCGGATGATGTGGCAATTTATGATTTGTGCGATAGATATGGTCTGTATCTGATTGCGGAATGTAATATGGAAACCCATGGGACGATGGAGCCGTATCTGCAGGGAAGAGGGGATCTGTCTGAGATTCTTCCGGGGGATAAAGAAGAATGGGAAGGCATGATGTTGGATAGGGTAAATTCCTGTTACCAGAGGGACAAAAATCATCCATCCATTTGCCTGTGGTCCTGTGGAAACGAGTCTTTTGGCGGCAGGACGATTTTCAAGATGTCCGAGTTGTTCCGCAGTCTGGACGATACCAGATTGGTACATTATGAGGGTATTTTCTGGGATAGACGCTATAACGACACTTCTGATATGGAAAGCCGTATGTATGCGAAAGTTTGGGAAATCGAGGAATACTTAAAGACGCCCGGCGCCAAGCCTTTTATCAGTTGCGAATACTCCCATGCCATGGGAAACTCCTGTGGTGCGCTGCATAAGTATACGAGGCTTGCCGATGAAGAAAATTCCGGTTATCAGGGTGGTTTTATCTGGGATTATATCGACCAGTCCCTTTATAAAAAAGATCGTTACGGAAAGGAATTTCAGGCGTATGGCGGCGATTTTGGCGATCGTCCCAGCGATTTCCAGTTTAGCGGCAACGGTATTGTGTATGGTGGGGAAAGGGATGTTTCCCCGAAGATGCAGGAAGTGAAATTCGATTATCAGAATATATCCATCGCCATTTCTGCAGAAGGGTTTGAGGTGTGGAATAAGAATTTATTTGTCAATACAGACGCTTTTGATGCATTCGCCCTTTTGGATAGGGACGGAGTTCGGATTGCTGAGAAAAAATTACAGGTTGTTGTGACGCCGGAAAGCAGGGCGTCTTTCCCGATGCCTTTTGAGATTCCAAAGGCGGCGGGGGAATATGCGTTGACAATTTCCTTCCGGTTAAAAGAGGATACGCTGTGGGCGAAGGCAGGATATGAGGTGGCTTTCGGACAGGCAGTCGTCGCCGTTAAAGAAGAAGCGGAAAAACAGGCGGAGCGGGAAAAACCGTATACCATCGTGTATGGGCATAATAACATCGGCGTGCGCGGCGAAGCGTTTGAAGCGCTTTTCTCGATAGGCGTAGGACTTGTGTCTTACCGGTATGCAGGAAAAGAGCTGTTGGAGAGAATACCGCGCCCGAATTTCTGGCGTGCGCCCACCGATAACGACGAGGGAAATAACATGCCCGGCAGATATGCGCAGTGGAAACTTGCCAGTCTCTATCTGACGACCAGAGACGCCGGACAGAAGAAGGAAAAAGCAGACGGCGGCGTCCGTTATGAAAATCCTGTTGTCGTGGAAGAAGGGCATTGTGTGGCAATTACTTATTTTTACCGTTTACAGACGACGCCGGAGGCGGAATGTCAGGTGACTTACCGGGTATTTGGCGACGGGCGGATTCAGACGACACTCTCTTATGACCCAATCAGTCAATTAGGGGATATGCCGGAGTTTGGCATGATGTTCCACTGTAATGCGGATTATTGCCATGTGGAGTGGTATGGAAACGGTCCTGCAGAAACTTATGAAGATAGGAAAGAAGGCGCAAAACTCGGTATTTACCGGAATCTGGTACAGGATAATATGGCGAAATATCTCGTACCGCAGGAGTGCGGGAATAAAACGGGCGTCCGGTATGCGAAGATTACGGATAGAAAAGGCAGAGGACTTTTGTTTTCCGGTGACAAGATGAACTTTTCCGCCCTGCCCTATACGCCCCATGAGCTGGAAAATGCCAGACATGCTTATGAATTGCCTAAGACACATTATACAGTCATCCGCGTATCGCTGCAGCAGATGGGTGTGGGCGGCGACGATAGCTGGGGCGCGCTTGTGCATCCCGAATATTTAATTGATGTGAGTAAAAAGCTGGAATTTACTTTCACCTTCCAAGGAATCTGACATAGGATAAATGAAAATCTTTTGTTTACCTGTAGGCATTTCAATGCTAAAATGTAGGATAGAAAAAACCAATGAAAATTTTTATGAGGGAGAGGACAAATGAGTAAAACGACAAAGAACTATGAGCAACTGGCAACTGCGGTAGGATTTCGCTTAGATGAGCAAAGAGGCGTTCTCTATGGTCAGCGGAACGGTTACGAAATGATAGCTTATGCGTCGGATAAAAGATATCCTTATCTGTTTACGGTGACGCTGAGTGTGAAAGTGCCGATGGGACCGATTGATAAATCAGAAATCAAGCAGTTTGTCAAAAGGGAAAAAGAGGTTACTTCGTTAACCCAGAATAACGGTGTTTTTGCCATGATTATAAGGAGTACGTCGAATCAGGCAAAGCTGGCGGAAAATTTCAATAACAGCGTCAACGCGCTGATTGAATTTCTGAGGAATAAAGGATGCGTAACCTGTTGCCAGCAATGCGGACAGCAGGTAGAGACGGCTTCCTTTGAAGTGGGCGGCAGTTACATGCACTTATGCCCGGACTGCGCCGGTAAGATGAGACAGGACAGAACCTTAGATAATCAGCAGAAACAGCAGAAGAGCGAAAATATTGTAGGCGGTTTCGTAGGCGCTCTGCTGGGTTCCATGATTGGTATTATCTGTATCATCTTTTTTAGCCAGCTTGGAAGAATATCCGTCTTATCGGGCTTCGTTATGGCAATCTGTACGATTAAGGGATATGAAATGCTGGGCGGCAAACTGACGAAAAAGGGCATTGTCATCAGTTTTATCATGATGCTTGTCATGACTTATGTGGGTGACCGCATGGATTGGGCGATTTTTATAGCAAGAGAACTGGAGGTAGACTTTTTTACAGGATTCCAGTATATGCCGATTTTATTAGAAGAGGAAATCATCGACGTCGGAACCTATTGGTATAATATTATCCTGCTCTATGTATTTACGATTGGCGGCGCAATTCCGACCGTGATACAGGTGTTAAAAGACCGCAAGACGGAGAGTAAGTTTGGTCAGATAGGCTCGATGGGGGATATGTAAGAATATGGTATCAGGCGGGATAAAAAGATTCCGTAGGAGGCGTATATGGAAGGCAGTCGAAAAACTTTAAAGCAGCTCTTTATCCCGATTTCGCTGGAAGTTTTATGTTACATGCTGGCCGGAATGGTGGACACATTGATGCTGTCTTCGGTGAATGATGAGGCGGTAGGAGCCGTCGGGACGGCGAATACTTATATCAGCATGTTTATCATTATGTTTTCTATCATATCTTCCGGTATGATTGCCGTCATGACGCAGTATATCGGGGCGGAAAAAGTCGGCGTTGCTTATCAGGCAAGACAGCTTGGTCTGGTATTCAATGCCGCTTGCGGCGTTTTACTTTCTGTCTTTTTATTTTTCTTTTCCGGGCAGATTCTGGAATTGGTGGGCGTTGCGCCGCTGCTGATGGAATATGCGAAAGCGTATCTGAGAATTGTTGGGGGCTGTTGTTTTTTAAACGCGCTGATTCCGATTTTTTCCAGTTATCTGCGCGCTTTCGGGCACACCCGTCCGCCGCTCGTGGCGACGCTGTGTGCGAATGTTGTGAATGTCATATTGAACGCAGTCTTTCTGTTTGTATTTGATATGGGCGTGCAGGGAGTGGCGATTGCTACCGTGTTATCGCGTCTTTTAAATCTGGTGGTCGTGATTGTGGCGTCCCACTGTCTGGTGGAAGCCGGGAAAGACCCGGAACGCCTTGAGAATCTGTTTGTCCTAAAGCAGATTGTCAAAATTGGCCTGCCTTCCGCTTTTGAGACGGCGTTATACAATGTGGCGATGACGCTGATTACGAGATTTCTGAATCAGATGGACCCGGAGGGCATGAATGTGACGGCAAGGGCTTACGCCATGCAGATTACGAATTTTTCCTACTGCGTCGGGGCGGCGCTGGCACAGGCGAATGCCATTATGACCGGATGGCGGATTGGTTCCAAGGAATATGAAGAATGTGATAAGGGCACGAAAAGAGCAGCAATCATCGGCATTTTGACGGCGATTGTCATAGAATCCATCTTTGCGCTTTCTTCCGGGCTTTTGATGCAGCTTTTCACGGATGACCCCGAAATGATTGCCCTGGTGGGGAAACTTCTTGCAATCGATATCGCGCTGGAAATCGGGCGGACATCGAACTTAGTCTTTGGCAATGCGCTCAAAACAAGCGGGGACGCTATTTTTCCGACCGTGATTGCCGCGGTGTTCATGTATCTTTGCGCAGTGGGCGGGACATGGTTTTTCGGCATCCGTCTAGGTTTTCTGGTCATCGGCGCCTATATCGGTCTGGCGATGGACGAATGTATCCGCGCTATCTGTATGTTCTTACGCTGGCAGAGCGGCAGGTGGCGTGAGAAGGGGCTTGTGGCGTAATGTATGGAGGTATCCTATGGCGACGATAAAAGAAATAGCAGAGATAGTAGGCGTTTCCAGCGCGGCAGTTTCCAGAGTGTTAAATTATGATGAAGGAATCTCTGTCAGTGATGAAACAAGAGAAGCCATTTTTATGACAGCGGAAAAAATTGGCTATAAAAAGAGAGTGATATATCCCAAAATAGAAAATGTAGCATTATTATATTTTACGGCGAATGAGGATGAACTGGAAGAATGGCGAGGGGGATTTGGTGGTGATGGATATAGAAACTTATAACCGCAGGGAAAAGATGTTAAAGCTCCGTGAGGAACTTTTGGCTGTCCAGGAGGACAGGATGCGTGGCAGCAAGGGCTATTCCGTTAATGAAGTAGCTGCAATGATGCGTAATGCAATCAAGGAGGCGGCAGGTCATGGAACAGCAGAATAAATACCGTGTCATCGTGTCAGAGCGGGCAACGCAGATGCTTGTTTCCCACGCCGCA
>JAMPHJ010000044.1 GCA_023663465.1 Muribaculaceae bacterium
TCTTTGTGCAGATTTAACGAAAATCGGATTTTTTAGAATTTATAGTTGAAATTTTCCTGGTGGCAGTCACAGTAGTCAGCCACGGAAATCAATTTTCAGTCAGCATGTAGATATTGAGGTGCAGGGCAGATAGAAATCTTGCGAAGGCACGCTCTCGCTCCGTGAAAAACGCAGCGGTACTAAGTTCAAAAGCCGCGTTGCGCCTTTTTCACTAAGAACCGGCGTTTTTCAAGGACCTTCGTGGGATTTCTATCTGTCCTGCCAGTTCCATGTTAAGGAGCTGACTGAAAATTGATTTCCGTGGTGGCAGGCTGCGCGGAAAAAGAAGATTAAGCAAAATTTAATGGAATTGTGAGTGTGCTTGTGGTAGAATATTTACGTTAGACTATTCAATAAATCTTATTATTTTATGGGGGTAAAGAATGAAAAAGGCATTGTTGGTAATTGATATGCAGAATGTTTGTGTTGGGGAAAATCATGCCCAGTATTTTAAGTATAATAATACAGACCTTATTAAAGCGGTAAATGGAGTTATTGAGGCTAATAAAAACAACATGGTTATTTATATTAAGAATATAATGAAGAAAAATTTTCTTAATAAGTTTGCACCCTTTCATGCATATGAAGGTACAGAAGATGCAGCATTAGTTAATAATCTTCAGATAGTATCAGAAAATGTATATACAAAATATGAAGGGAATGCTTTCTCTAACCCTGCACTTAATGAGTTCTTGAAAAAAAATGATATTGCGTGTGTTGAAGTTGTAGGTGTGGACGGTGGAGGTTGTGTTGCCTTAACTGCATTAGGTGCAATGAAAGAAGGGTATCAGGTGATAGTTAATGAAAATGCTATTGGCACAATGTTTATTGAAAAAAGGGATAAATATTTTAAACAATTGAAAGATGCAGGTGCAGAATTTATTTAGGAAAATCAGAAATTGAGGAAATAAATCTGAAGAAAAAATAAAGGAAATTGCGTGAGTAGGGAAGCGGTATTTAAATCTATTTTTGGTTTTTGAACAGTGTAAAAGTATTGTCAAATAATGGATACAGGGGGCAGTGTGGTGGAAGCAAAGGAAATTTCGCAGGCGGTCATCGGTCGTCTGCCAAGGTACTTCCGGTATCTTGGAATGTTAAAGGATGAGGGGATTGAGAGGGTTTCTTCCCAGGAACTGAGCGATATCATGCAGGTTACGGCGTCCCAGATACGTCAGGATTTCAATCATTTCGGCGGATTCGGGCAACAGGGATATGGGTACAATGTAAAGTATCTTTATGAGGAAATCGGAAAGATTCTTGGTCTGGACGTAGAGCATAATCTGATTATTATTGGCGCAGGGCATTTGGGACAGGCGCTTGCCAATTATATGAATTTTGAGCGCAGGGGATTCATTTTCCGGGGAGCCTTTGATAACAATCCTACAATTTATGGGATGAAGATTCGCAATATCGAGGTGCAGCCTATGGAAAAAATGGGTGATTTTGTGCGGGACAATGACATTGATATCGCAGTGCTTACGGTGCCCAAAAGCTGCGCAGTAGAGATTGCAGGGCAGTTGGTTTCCTATGGCATTAAGGCGATTTGGAATTTTGCTCATGTGGATTTGGACGTGCCGGAAGAGATACAGGTGGAAAATGTGCATTTACTGGACAGCCTGATGAAGCTTTCTTATAATCTGGCGTCCCGTGAAAAGCAGGAAGGATAGAAAACGGGATGGAGTATCTTGTAACCCAAGCGGAAATGCGGCAGTATGATAAAAATACCATCGATTGTCTAAAGATTCCGTCACTGGTTTTGATGGAAAGAGCCGCACTTGCCACGGTAGAACAGATAGATAGGGAATTGGGAAATGCGTCGTATCGCGTACTTGTTGTGGCGGGCTGCGGGAATAACGGCGGCGATGGTCTGGCAATCGGCAGACTCATGATGCTGCGGGGCTGCCAGGTGGATTTCGTACTCATCGGGGACAGGGACAGATGCAGTAAGGAAACGGTCTTACAGCTTGAAATTCTTGCCGGGTACGGGCGTCAGCCTTTTGACAGAATCCCGGATGATGAATATGATATAGTAATCGATGCACTTTTCGGCGTCGGATTATCCCGGAATATCGAGGGCGTATATCAGGAAGCCATTGATGGAATCAATGAGAAAAAGAGTTATGTCTGCGCCGTTGATATTCCTTCCGGTATCGATGCGGATTCCGGCAAGGCGCTTGGATGCGCGGTGCGTGCGGATTTGACGGTTGCTTATGGATTTCGGAAGCTGGGGGAAATCCTCTATCCGGGTGCGGCATATTGTGGTAAAATCATATGCGGGCAGATGGGCATTGATGAATATAGTTTTCTGGGAAAGAAACCGCGCTGGCATACCAATACGGATTTAGGGGACGTATGTCTGCCAATGCGGGCGCCGGATGGCAATAAGGGTACTTTTGGCAAGGCGCTTGTCATTGCCGGGTGTGATACGATATGCGGCGCGGCAATGTTAGCGGGGAAAAGTGTGTTCCGTATGGGCGCAGGCATGGTTAAGATTGTGACTTCCCAGAAAAACCGGGATGTGATACAACAGGCAATCCCGGAAGCGATGTTCACTGTTTATGAGAAAGAATTGTGGCAGGATGGTATGCCGGATGAGACATTTGCTGCTTTGTTTGAGAAGGATTTGAAATGGGCGGACTGTATTTTAATCGGACCCGGCATCGGAACCGGAAAAGAGGCAAAATGGCTGCTTAGAAAGGTTCTGACAGAAAGTCATCTGCCGCTGGTCATCGATGCGGACGCTCTGAATCTGTTAGCCCAGGTCAGGTTTTTTGACAGCCCCGTAGCAGATGGCGGAAAAAGGGAGCGGAATTGGATTCTGACGCCCCATCTTGGGGAATTTGCAAGGCTATACGGCTGTACCGTCGAGGAAGCCTCGGAACATATCCTGCAATATCCGCAGGAATTTGCCGATAAATCGGGTAGCATTATTGTCTGTAAAGATGCAAGAAGTATCGTGGCATATCCCGGCGGGATGGACGGTTATGTGAATACGTCCGGTAATGCGGGCATGGCGACAGCGGGTTCAGGCGATGTGCTTGCCGGCATGATTACCGGTCTGCTTGCACAGGGTATGGAAGGAAAGGAAGCTGCCATTGCAGGGGTGTATCTGCATGGTGTGGCAGGGGATATGGCTGCCAGAATCCGTGGGAAACATGCCATGCTGGCGGCGGATATCATAGAACAGTTGCCAGAGCTGTTAACAAAGTATGAGAAATGAGGAAGCGCTTATGCTGGAAAAATACCAAAGGGTGTATGCCGTAGTGGATTTAGATGCTATCCGTCACAATATCGGGCAGATAGAAGAGCGCATTGCTGACGGTACGAAAATCATGGCAGTTATCAAAGCGGACGGATACGGGCACGGTGCAGTCCGCATCGCTAAGGAGTTAGAAGCGTTTCCCAGGGTGGCCGGGTATGGAGTGGCGACGGCAGAAGAGGCGTTTGCACTGCGGGATTCTGGGATTTTGAAGCCCATCCTGATATTGGGCTATACGTTTCCCTATCATTATGAAGCATTGATAGAACAGGATATCAGAATGGCGGTATTTCGGGAAGATACACTGGAGCAATTGTCTGTTTGTGCGGGAAAAAGAAAGAGAAAAGCAAAGATTCATATCAAAGTCGATACGGGAATGTCCAGAATTGGTATTTTGCCGGACCAGCACGGAACCGCGTTTGTAAAGAAGGCTCTGGCTTATCGTGGAATCGAAGTAGAAGGCGTATTTACCCATTTTGCGAGAGCCGATGAGCGGGATAAAACATCGGCGAAAACACAGATTGACCAGATGAGTCAATTTATAAACCGCATCGAGACAGAAACGGGATATCGAATCCCGGTAAAGCATTGTTCCAACAGCGCCGGGATTTTGGAATTAAAAGAGGCCAATATGGATATGGTCCGCGCCGGCATTATTTTATATGGGTTATTGCCTTCGGATGAGGTAGGAACAGACGGTATTTTTTTAAAACCTGCATTATCTCTAAAAAGCCATATCGTCTATATTAAAAATGTGGAAAAAGGGATTCCTGTCAGTTACGGAGGCACTTATGTAACGAATCGCCCTATGCGGATAGCGACGATTCCCGTAGGATATGGGGACGGATACCCGCGGGGGCTTTCCAACAAGGGGTATGTGCTGATTCATGGGAAACGGGCGCCGATTCTTGGCAGGGTTTGTATGGATCAGTTTATGGTGAGCGTGGAGGATATTCCCGAAGCAAAAGAGGGGGATGAGGTCACTTTAATCGGATTAGGTGAGCGTGCGCAGATTACGATGGAAGAGCTGGGGGAATTATCCGGCAGATTTAACTACGAACTGGCATGTTGTCTGGGGAGCCGTATTCCCAGAGTCTATAGAAAAGACGGTAAAATCTTATAAAGACATTTATGCGTATACCTTCGGAGAAATTGGCAATACTATTGCTGTTAGTTAGAATTGCGGATTGATTGAAGGAAGTGTGAGGTATGAAACGAGGAGATATTTATTATGCGGATTTAAGACCGGTTATCGGCTCGGAGCAGGGGGGTATCCGTCCGGTGCTGATTATACAGAATGATGTTGGAAATAAGCATAGCCCAACGGTAATCTGTGCGGCGATTACATCCAAAATGAACAAGGCAAAGCTGCCAACCCATATAGAGTTGAATGCCAACAAGTATGATATGGTGAAAGATTCTGTCATTTTGTTAGAGCAGCTTCGCACGATTGATAAGAAGCGCTTAAAAGACAGAGTATGCCATTTAGACCAAGAGATTATGAAAGAGGTCAATATGGGATTGATGGTCAGTCTTGAGCTTGGTACATAAGAACTGTATGGATATACCAGCAGAGAAAAGGAAGAGAGGAAAAGATTCATATGGAAGATGGTGTCGAAGGCGGCAGTATAGCAATTTTATTTTTACTTCTGCTTTTTTTGGAAATCGTGGTTTATGGTTTTCTTTCTGCGCTGCAAAACAGACGGGAGGCGGATTTAGAAGATGGGGAAAAAGAGTCGGATAAAAAGGCACTAAAGCTGCAATATCTTCTGGATAATCCGTCTAAGTACATGAATGCCATGCAGTTTGGCGTTGTGACGATTAACATGTTATTCGGAACTTTTAACCTATATCGTCTGTATCGTTACTTTAATGCCGTGGTGCATCAGATGGCGCTGCACAATATAAGCAATCTGCAAAACTGGCATATCCGGTGTTTTACGATAGTGACGGCATTGGTTGTGACGATTTGTATGTTGTACATAGTGCTTACGTTCGGAGTATTGATTCCGAAAAAAATAGCGGCAAGGTATCCTGATTTGTGGATAAAATGCTTCCTTACACCAGTGTATTATTATGTGCGTCTGATAGCGCCTTTTACGGGTCTGGTATCCATGACGGCCAAAGGAATCCTGCAATTGTTCGGCATCAAGGGATTAGAGGAAGCGGAAGATGTCACGGAGGAGGAAATCCGCTCCATGATTCATGTGGGACATGAGCAGGGCGTTTTGCTTGCCAGCGAAGCGGAAATGATTACGAATATTTTTGAATATAGTGAAAAAGAAGCGAAAGATATCATGGTGAACCGCAATAACATGATAGCGATTGACGATAGCGTGACCCTGCAAGAAGCGGCAGCATTTATTGCCAACGAACACAATAGCCGTTTTCCCGTTTATCATGAAACGATAGACCATATCGTCGGCATTCTGCACTTGAAAGACGTCATGCGGATGCAATTGCACGAAAAGATGTTGACCAAACCCATCAGCAAAATCAAAGGACTTCTCAGGGAGCCTTTGTTTATCACCGAGACGAGGAAAATAGACGATCTGTTAAAAACGATGCAGAAAGAAAAAATACAGATGGCAATCGTCATCGACGAATATGGTCAGACAGCAGGGCTGCTTGCTTTAGAAGACATTCTGGAAGAAATCGTAGGCAAAATCCAGGATGAATATGACGAGGAAGAAAGTTATATCCAGGAAAACGGGCAGAACGAATATATCATCGATGGAATGATGCCCTTAGAAGAATTAGGAGAACAGTTAGGCATCAATCTGGAAGAGGAAAATTTCGATACGGTAAACGGATTCGTCATTTCCCGACTGGAACATATCCCGGAAGAGGGCGAGGAATTTGAATTTGAATGCCAGGGATACCGCTTTAAGATTTTGGAAGTCAAAGACAGAATGATTCAGTGCGTGGAGGCGTTAAGGCTGCCCCAAGTGACACCCAAACTGGAAAAAAATGAGCAGACGGTTGAAGAAACGGCGGAAAGATGATAAGATAGCATTGTGTGTATTTAGCGGCAAGAGAGAAAACGGAGGAGACGAATAGTATGTCAGGGCATTCAAAATTTGCGAATATTAAACATAAGAAAGAAAGAAACGACGCTGCCAAGGGTAAGATTTTTACGATTATTGGCAGGGAAATTGCGGTTGCTGTCAAAGAGGGAGGCCCGGACCCGAACAATAATT
Source organism: Muribaculaceae bacterium (assembly GCA_023663465.1). Lineage (GTDB taxonomy): Bacteria > Bacillota > Clostridia > Lachnospirales > Lachnospiraceae > UBA3282. Next base: position 6,499 of record JAMPHJ010000044.1, read on the forward strand.
TTAAGCTTGCGCAGGTGATTGCCAAGGCGAAAGCCAACAATATGCCGAACGATACAATTGAGCGGGGAATTAAGAAGGCGGCCGGCGACAAGGACAATGTAAACTATAAATACATCACCTATGAAGGCTATGGTCCAAACGGGATTGCGATTATCGTAGACGCTCTGACGGATAATGCCAACAGGACGGCGGCGAACGTCAGAAGCGCTTTTACAAAGGGACAGGGAAATGTGGGTACGCCCGGCTGCGTTTCGTTCATGTTTGATAAGAAAGGCCTCATTATCGTAGATAAAGAGGAATGTGATATGGAGGCGGATGATTTAATGATGCTTTCCTTAGATGCCGGCGCGGAAGATTTTTCAGAAGAAGAGGACAGCTACGAGATTTATACGGAGCCGGCAAATCTGGAAGAGGTGGCGAAGGCGCTGACGGAGGCAAATGTGGCGATGGTATCTTCCGAAGTTACAATGATTCCGCAGAACTGGGTGACGCTGACGGATGAAACCGCCATTAAGAATCTGCAAAGAACGCTGGATATGCTGGATGAGGACGACGACGTGCAGGCAGTCTATCATAATTGGGACGAATAGATTAAAAAATCAGAGATTTTTAGTCGCAGGTTTGTATAGGATGTTGTTGCGCCATGTAATAAACAGCACAGGTTGAGAGAAAAGTATGGTATTGGTATGAATCAAGAAAATATTCAGATAGATTTTGCGGCGGTTGCTGCGCTGTTAGACCAGGAAGCGGACAGGCTTGGGGGATTTCGGAAGGAAAATTATGAGGATTCTTTTGATGCCTATCTGGAAGAAAACCAGAATGTATGGAATAGTTTCCGCACCCTGTTCAGGCAGGATACAGACCTGGCGCCTATCGGGGAAATGGTGGCCAAATGTCTGACGGATAAGGCAAAAGAATTAGTAGATGCGCAGAACAACCGCATTCATAAGGAGCGGAAACAATTAAACATCAATCTTTATATGGTGTCCTATCTGTTTCCGGCGCTGCTTTCTTGCCAGGAGTATCCTAAGAAAGACGGGAAGGCTTATCAGATGGCGGATATTATCTGTAAGAAGTGGCGGGAAGCATTTCCCAAATCGTCTATATCCTATGCGGATTTTGCTACGATTCAGGGTGGTTTTAGGCAGAAACTCTGCTATGTTACGACAGCAGTCTGCATAGGGCTGCATAAGCCGGCGGACTGTCAGGAAATCCTTCTGATGAAGAAATATAGAGACGAATATCTGCTTCACCAGGAAGGCGGCGCTGGCATGATAGCCGAATATTATGATATTGCGCCGACGATTGTGAAAAGAATCGAAAAAGAAGATGCGCCGGAAGAAAAATACCGGTATTTGTGGGATACCTATTTAAAACCCTGTGTGACCCTATTAGAAGAAGAAAATTACGACGCATGTCAGGAAAGATATGTAGAGATGGTGGAAGCCTTGAAAAAAGAGTATTTTGTCACCGGAGGTAGAAGATAAAGGGGGAAATAAGATGGGAAAGCAATATGAGAAGGAAACAATCTGTATCCAGTCCGGGTGGAAGCCGAAAAATGGCGAACCCCGCGTGCTGCCGATTTATCAGAGTACGACTTTCAAATACGATTCCTCGGAGCAGATGGGAAGGCTGTTTGATTTGGAAGAAGACGGCTTTTTTTATACAAGACTGCAGAATCCGACAAACGAGTTTGTAGCGTCTAAGATTTGCGAGTTAGAAGGTGGCGTAGCAGCAATGTTGACCTCTTCGGGACAGGCGGCGACTTATTATGCCGTTTTTAATATCTGCGAGGCGGGCGACCATGTCATTTTATCTTCCAATGTATACGGCGGGACGTTTAATCTGCTGACCTGTACTATGAAGAGAATGGGAATTGAGTGTACGGTGATTAATCAGGACGACGAGGAAGAGGTACTGGAAAAGGCGTTTCAGGAGAATACGAAATGCGTATTTGCGGAAACCATTGCCAATCCAGCATTGTCGGTATTGGATATTGAGAAATTTGCAAAGTTGGCCCATGCCCATCATGTGCCGTTGATTGTCGATAATACCTTTGCCACGCCGATTAACTGTAATCCTTTTGTGTGGGGCGCCGATATCGTGACCCATTCCACGACTAAGTATATGGACGGACATGCTATGGCGGTAGGTGGCTGTATCGTGGATTCCGGGAACTTTGACTGGACGGCATATGCTGAAAAATTTCCGGGACTCTGTACGCCGGATGAATCCTATCACGGCATCATCTATACGGAAAAATTCGGGAAAGCGGCATATATTACTAAGGCGACAAGCCAGTTGATGCGGGATTTAGGCTCCATCCAATCGCCTCAGAACGCTTTCTTATTAAACGTAGGGTTAGAAACGCTTCCACTGCGCATGGAAAGACATTGTTCTAATGCACAGAAAGTTGCTGAATACCTAGAAGGAAATGAGAAAGTTGCCTGGGTAAATTATCCAGGCTTAAAGAGTAACAAATACTATGCGCTGGCGCAGAAATATATGCCGAAGGGCACCTGCGGCGTTATTTCCTTCGGTTTAAAAGGCGGAAGGGAAGCGGCGGCAAAAATGATGGATAAACTGCAGCTTGCTGCAATTGTAACCCATGTGGCAGACGCTAGAACATGCGTTCTTCATCCGGCGAGTCATACACATCGACAGATGAATGACGAACAGTTATTAGAAGCGGGTGTTGCACCGGATATGATTCGCTTATCCGTCGGACTTGAAAATATCAAAGACATCATAGATGATTTGGAGCAGGCGATTTGACAGATTTAAGAAATACGTCAGCGATATTTTAGGGGCGATGGATGAATTTTAACGGATTTCCGATAATGGAAACGAAGGATAAGGTAATATGACTTATAAAAAGACATGGCTAAGCTATTGCCTGTGGGCGGTATTTACTTGTATTACAGGCATCATGCTTGCCAATTACGCGATATTATTCTGGAAAAGAGAAATCAATGCCGGCGTAGGCTATGATACGATCGGCTTTGTTTTTTTCATCTTTGCCATAGTGCCGGGTTGTTTCTTTCTTATCAGAAAAGGGCTTTTAGAAGCGGCGAAGAAGTATCAGGTCAGTGCGCATACCGCATTTTTATGGGAAATTTTTATCACGCTTAGCGCTTTTATGGCGGGGCTTGTATATCGTGTCTATCTGTGTATTCAATATAGCGGCAGGGTACAGGAAACGGAATATTACCGGCTGGCAATGGTGAAGGAAAGCGGGGATACCGTCAGCATGGTGCATGGCATTTCCCACTTATATATAAAATGCTTGTCCTTTGTTCTGTCCTTTTTGGGAAATAAAGTTTCGGCGGCGGTATGGCTGCAGATTTTTATTCAGATGCTTACCATTCTGTTTGCCTATTTTGCTGTCAGAAAATTGGCGGGAAGGCTTCCGGCATGTGTTGTCATACTTACATTGTCCCTATCGTCCGTCTATGCAAAGCAAATTGTTTCCATAACGCCGGAAGGATTTTTCTTCGCCTTCTATGCGGCGGGACTGCTGCTTATCGGCAGTTATCTGAAAGGATACTGCCATAGCCGTTTTCAGAAAAAAACGGCGCTTATAGGGGCTTTGTTTCTTGGGCTTATGATAGGCGCATTCCTGTATTTAGACGCGCTTTCCATCACACTGTTTATCATGGCGGCGGGTGTGATCGTAGGAATCCATAAGAAAGAGGGAAAGAAGCAGCTTCCAACTGCCCGATTTTCTGTATTGTTATATGGATTGATGCTGCTTGGCAGTCTTGTTATGCTGGTGTTTTTGCTTGTATTAGATGCATCTTTAAGCGGTGCGAAAGTCACTACTATAGCGGGCGCGTGGCTGAATTTATACAGAACCCATTCTTCGATAGACTATGTGCTTTTCATGACGGAAAACTCTATGACGGAAAACTCTATGGTAGAAAGCTCTATGATAGAAAGTTTTCTTCTTGTCCTGTTTACCGCTTTCTTCGTTATGGCGTTCTGGGTACATAAGAAGACGCAGAATGCCACGCCTTGGATTGTTCTCATGCTTATCCTGGCGCCTACGCCGCTTACCAAGGTGGGAGTATTGTCTTATCAGGTCTATTCTGTTTTTATTTGGAGCGTTCTGGCAGGAATCGGATTACAGCAAAGTTTTGCAGCAAAAGAGGAACCAGATTTTGCAACAGGAAAGGAACAGGCAGCATTGGAAACATTCTTTGCAGCAGGAAAGGAGCAGACAGCGTTGGAAACATTCTTTGCAGCAGGAAAGGAGCAGACAGTTTTGGAAACTTCACAGCCAATGGAACAACAGGCGGATACCGTGTCCGTGGCAGCAGTAGAGGATACAGAAGCAAAGACAGGAACAAAGCCACGTTTTCTTGAGAATCCGCTTCCTTTACCCAAAAAACATGTGAAAAAAGAGATGGATTATCAGTACAAGGTTACGGAAGAACAGATGAAGTTTGATATCGATGTCCGGGAGGATGACGATTTTGAGATTTCCTAAAGATGGTGAATGGGAATAGGATATCAATTTAGAAAGGCGGGGTCATAGATATGGAAAAAGAGTTTATTTACAAGGAAGACACTGCGCTCGTGGAAACAAAGAGCGGAAAAGTGCGCGGTTATTTTTATGATGATACCTACATCTTCAAGGGGATTCCCTATGCGAAGGCAAGACGCTTCCATGCGCCGGAACCGGTAGAGCCTTGGGATGATGTATTTCTGGCGACCAATTATGGATATGTATGCCCGCTGTTAGAGATGCCAAAACCGAACGGGGAATTGACAGTGCCGCACCGTTACTGGGTTATGAATGAGGACTGCCAGAATCTGAATATATGGACGCCGGGACTGGATGATAAGAAGCGTCCCGTTATGGTATGGCTTCATGGCGGCGGATATTACGGGGGTTCGTCCATCGAGCAGGTTGCCTACGAGGGCGGAAATATGAGTAAGTTTGGGCAGGTTGTTGTCGTGTCATTAAACCATAGACTAAATATATTGGGGTATTGCGATTTTTCGCCGTTTGGGGAAGAATATGCCAATTCCGGCAATGCAGGAACGGATGATATCATAGCCGCCCTAAAGTGGCTGCATGAGAATATTGCGAAATTTGGCGGAGATCCAGACAATGTGATTGTGTTTGGACAGTCCGGCGGCGGTTCTAAAGTAACGACCCTGCTGCAGACGCCGGCAGCGGATGGACTCTATGCCAAGGGAATCAATATGAGCGGCGTCATCAGCGAATTTGCGCTAAAAGAAGAGCCAGGTGACGGGGAAAAACTAGGAAATGCCCTTATAAAAGCGCTTGGCGTCGATACGATAAAGGCGTTAGAAACAGTTCCCTATGATGCCTTGGCGGCGGCTTATCATAAAGTACTACCGGCATTAGAAAAAGAAGGCGCTTATGTAGGCGGGACACCCTATGTCAATGCCTTTTATAAAGGGGAACCGCTAAAGAACGGATTCCGTAAAGAGACGGAGCATATCCCGCTAATGGTGGGCAGTGTCTTCGGGGAATTTAGTTTTATTGTGCCTGCGGCTTATAACCGTTTAAGACTGACGAAAGAAGACGGCGTCCAGATTGTAGAACAGACAATCGGAAAAGAAGCGGCAAAAGAGTTGATTTCGCTATTTCAGGAAGCTTATCCCAAGCGCCATCCGGTGGATGTCATGACGCTGGATTTCTTATTCAGAAGCCCGGAAATTGACTATATCAGAGAGAGAAGCAAGTGCAGCGGCAAGGTATGGTCTTACTTATTCAATCTGGATATGAACATTGACGGCGGACGCACGCCGCTTCACTGCGCGGATATCCCGTTTTTCTTCCACAATACGGAGTATGTGCCGTATACCCAGGAAAAAGGTGTTACAGAGCGTGTGGAAAAACTGATGTTTGATTCTATTATGGCTTTTGCCAAAACAGGAAATCCGCAGAATCTTGAAGTACCGGAATGGGATTTCTGTACGCCTGAAAGAGAAGTGACGCTTATCATTGATAAAGAATCCACCGTGCGCGAGAATTTTGACCATAAGCTGATTCCTGTGCTGGAAAAGTACATGGCGCCTGTCTATGCCAGAATTAGGGAAGAGCAGATGAAAAACGTCCAGCACTAAAAATTCTCTACACGAAAAGATTCCTCAGACTAAAAGGAAGGAGCAGGTATCGAAATGAAAAAACAGGAATTTTGGCATGAAAATGAAAGTTATATAGACTCCGTATTGAATACGGTAAATATGCTGGTGGAAGATACCTATATCTATATCCTGCATTTAAAGCAGGAAAGGGCATGGTTTTCAGAGGCGACAAAAGCCTGCTTCGGAATCCAGGATACCTGCGACTTGAATCATTATGAGGTTATGCGTGAATTGATTCATCCGGTGGATTTATGGGAGTATGAAGAAGGAATCCCGGAAAGGCTGCAGGGCATCAATCTGGACAGGGAATTGTGTGTAAGAATGCGGGATGTTTCCGGGGAATATCATATGTACAGCATTCATACGGATATTGTGAAAGATGAAAAGAATGCGGAAGCCTATCTGCTTATTTTATTACATAACGAAAATGTTTTTCCTAAAATCGACGCTATGACGGATTTATATTCCCAGGTAAGATTCATGGGGGATTTGGAAACGGTAATCGGAAAAAAGGAGCCGTTTGCCGTATTAATGGTTAAACTAGAACGGTTTACCAATTTAAATATTATTTACGGAAATGAGTTTACCAATCAGCTTCTCAAGGAAACGGCATTGCAGTTTATTTATATGATGGATGAAAACAGCGCCGTCTACCGGCTGGATGGTCCTAAATTTGGCTTTATCCTGGAAGGATGCGACAGGGAAAAACTGCTTTCCTTTGAACAGGAACTCAGAGAAAGGCTGGCAAAAGGAATCCAGGTGGAAAATATACAGACTTCCTTAAAAATATGTACGGGTGCAATTTTAATTGAGCAGCAGTATGAAGGGAAAGCGGATTCTTTAAGCTCTAAGGCAGCGTATGCGCTCGGACATTCCGAATCGGATCATCAGGGTAAACTGATTATTTTTAACGATGAAGTGCGTACTTCAAAAAATGTGGATTTGGATTTGATGAAAGTAATCCATCAATCGGTCAGGGAAAGCTGCAGAGGGTTTTATGTAGTATATCAGCCGATTGTAGCATCGGAATCGGGGCGTGTCATAGGTGCGGAAGCGTTGGTCAGATGGCGCATGGAACCTTACGGAACCGTACCGCCCGGTATGTTTATCGAGTGGATGGAAACAGACCCCGCCATGTATGAGCTTGGAAACTATGTGCTGCAGACGGCGTTACAGGAGACCTTAGAGCTGCTTGAAATGCTTCCGGAATTTGTAATTAACGTAAACGTTTCGGCAAGGCAGATGGAGAGAGAAACCTTTCGTGCAGAAGTGCTGCGTATTCTGGAACAGACGAAATTCCCGGCAAATCACCTGTGTCTGGAATTAACCGAACGCTGTAGGGATATGCCGTTGGAAATGATTAAGAGAGAAGTAGAATTTTTTCAGGGTTATGGCATTCGTATGGCAATGGACGATTACGGGACCGGAAGCGCTTCTTCTGGAATCGTGTTGTACGCCCCGATGGATGAGATTAAGCTGGATATGAGTTTCATCCGGGGGATTACCGACGATACCAAAAAACAGGCGATGGTAAGGTCCATCGTAGAATTTGCCAACAGCTCCGGCATGAGTACCTGCCTGGAGGGCGTGGAAACAGAAGAGCTGCAGAATTATCTGCGCCAATACGGGGCTACCTGGTTTCAGGGATATTATTATTCAAAGCCGTTGGAAATAGGCGGATTTCGGGAGTTGGTGCAGGAGCATCAGGTGGAAGGATAATATCCGATAAGGGAAAAACAATACATGGGGGTGCAATATGAAAGCATTATTCATCGGAGGAACAGGCACAATCAGTACGGCTGTGGTGGAGCGTCTTGTAAAAGAGCTGCAGTGGGAAGTATGGCTGCTAAACCGTGGGAATAGAAAAGCAGTCGTTCCGGTGGGCGTACACCAGATAATTGCAGATATTAACGACGAGGCAGATGTGGCGGAAAAGATAAAAAATCTGAGTTTTGATACAGTCTGTGAATTTATCGGTTTTCGTCTGCCAGATGTAGAACGGGATTACAGATTGTTTCAGGGAAAAACAAAACAGTATATCTATACAAGCTCTGCGTCTGCTTATCACAAACCTGCATCCTGTTATCTTGTAAATGAAGGTACATTTCTTGCCAATCCTTATTGGCAGTATTCCCGTGATAAGATTGCATGTGAGGAATTTCTGATGGAAAAATACCGCGAGGAAGGCTTCCCGGTTACGATTGTCCGTCCAAGCCATACCTATGATGAACGTCATATCCCCCTTGGGGTTCATGGTAAAAACGGTTTCTGGCAGGTTATCAAACGTATGCTGGATGGAAAGCCTGTCATCGTCCAGGGTGACGGGACTTCTCTCTGGACATTGACTTTTAACAGGGATTTCGCAGTCGGTTATACGGGGTTGATGGGAAATTCCCAGGCAATCGGCGAAGCCTTCCAGATTACCGGAGACGAGACACTGACCTGGAACCAGATTTATGAAACCATTGCGGCGGCTCTTGGCATAAAAATTCAAATGGTTCATGTGGCTTCAGATTTTCTGGCTGCTGCAGGAGCGCCCTATGGCTATGATTTTGAAGGAAGCCTGATAGGGGATAAATCTGTATCGGTGGTTTTTGATAATGCCAAATTAAAACGCATCGTGCCGGATATGAAGACGACAGTACGTTTTGAACAGGGCGTGCGTATAGCAATTGATTATATTATGGCTCATCCTGAGGAATGCCAGAAGGAAGATGCAGAATTTGATGTGTGGTGCGACAGGGTCATTGCGGCATTGGATAAGGCGGGGCAGGAAGTGGAGAATGGATTATTCATTAACCGTCCCCAACAGCATAAAACCATGTTCTAACAAAAGTTCGTTAATCTCAAATATAGTCATTTTCCGGTGGAGGGCGAATAGTATCAGGGCGTCGCGCTCTATTCTTGCATATAATTCACTGTTGCCGGATATCTTGAGCATTTTTTGCGTTTCTTCGTCGGAAAGATGAAGCCCGAATGCCAGGGCAATCAGCTTATCCCGTGACGGCGTTTTTCTGCCGGCGAAAATCTGATAGACATATACCCGGTCAAGCAGACAGTCGCGTATGACATCGGCTTTGCTTATCCCTTTTTGTGACAACAGCATATTGAGATGTTCAGACAGGCTGCAGGTCAGGATATTTTGTTTATTGCTGATGAGATAATCCTCGATGTCTGTTGCTGCTTTGATTTCATGGTTCAATTCATCGGTTGTTTTGGGCTGGCTTGTTTCCATGTTGCAACTCCTTTTGGCTTTCTGATATAATAAACGCAAGTAATTGTTATAGTTATACCATTTTACCGGGAAGATGACAAGAGTGGATTGGGGAGCGGACGATGGAATACGAAGTAATCAGGGAATTGAAGCAAAGTGAAAAAAGTACGGTGCAGTTAGTGCAGGAAAAGTACGGAGAGCAGGTTTTTATACGGAAAATCATGAAAGGACAGCATTCTGTTTATTTAACCTTGCAGGACTTAAAGCATCCTTTTCTGCCTAAGTTATATGATGTCAGCGTATCTGAAAACAGTACGACAGTTATCGAAGAATATCTGGACGGGCAGTCGCTTGGCAGTGCAGAATTATCCGAAAAACAATTACTTACAGCATTAAAAGAGTTATGTTCCGTTCTGGAATATCTACATGGAAAGAACATCATCCATCGAGATATCAAACCTTCTAATATCATTTTGGCAAAAGACGGGCATATCCGTCTGGTTGATTTTGACGTCGCGCGTGTGTTTAAAGATGATTTGGAGCAGGATACAAAGAGTCTGGGTACACGGGGATATGCACCGCCAGAGCAGTATGGTTTTGCACAGACTGATGCGCGGACCGATATCTACGCTTTGGGCATTACCATGAAGCAGCTTTTAGGAGAAAAAGCAGGGAAGGCGCGTTACAGGCGCTTGATTGGGAAGTGTACAGACTTAAATCCAGATAAACGTTATGATTCGGTAAGGCAGGTAAAAAGAGCGCTTTCTCCTGGAAAATACAATGTTATTTGTGCTTCTTCCATAGTATTTTTGCTTCTTCTTCTTTTATGGATTCTCGTGCCGCGCCAATTGGCAGGAAAATTGATAGGAAAAAGTGATGTGCAGTCTGAAAACGCCGGACTGACTGTGCTGTCTGCGCCGGACAATCCGCACTGGGATGGGGAAACGGGAACTGCGCTATGGGGGAATGTGCCTGAGTCAGGTACAGAGGAAGACGAAGTGATATATCATTGGAAATTGTATCGGAGCGATACGGCAATCCCCCCGAATCTCGATGAAAGCGTGTGCGAAATCGAATACGATATGAGAGGGCATGTCGGCGATGCAGAAGTCTTTGATTTGTGTTTGTCCTCACACTTAGGGAAAAACGGTTTTTATTATTTTGCGGTATGCGCCGTCGGGGATGGCGTTCATTATGCGGACAGCCCCTATGTAGTCTCGGATGCTTTTGAATATACGGGAGAATCTGCGCCGCCGCTTCCTACGCCGACAGACCTTGCATGGGTAACGATGGAGGGAGAAACACAAAGGCATTATTTTGCCACATGGGGAAATTTCGATGAGTATGACGACAGGGATTATTTTGACGTATATGTTTATGATAAAGCTGGTAATTATATCATGAATACCATGTTTTCAAAAGAACAGATCATTTCTTTAGGGTTTCCTGACGGTGCGCGGATCAGAGGGGAGTTTATATCGGGAAAGGACGAAGCATACCGTTTCATCGTACAGGTGTACTCGTCACGCCCGAATGAATATTCGTCCGTGATTGTAGAGGAACCGATAGCGGAGGAAGCTTATAGTCCGTGGTTTTATCGTAATTAGTAACAGGGAAAATTAGTAACAGGCAGTTGATAGATGTATGCCGCCAGCATACCCGAAATCATAAAATTCTTTATATAATGTGTTTTGTGACAGTTTTGATAGTATGCGCCATATTTGCCTATACCGAATTGATTGGGATAGAGGCAGACAGGGAAGACTATGTTTAACACATGATATCTTGAGCGTTAGCAAGAAGAATGCGCTTGTGCATCCGGCGAGAGGCGATGTTGCTCATGAATCGCAGATTCAGGATATAAAGGATTTTAGGATGGAAAATTTTGTGCAAAAAAAGACATATCTGGAAGGCTTACGGATAATTGCGGTTATTCTGGTCATTTATAACCATACGAGAGAATATGGTTATAATTTGTATCAGTACACATCTGATAGCCTTTCTTATTATTTTTCAATTTTTATGATACCGGTTTGTAAAACCGCCGTTCCCATTTTCTTAATGATTTCGGGAGTCACGCTGCTTGGCAGAACGGAAAGCTATAAAGAGTTGTTTAGCAGACGAATCCTCAAATACTGCGGGATAATTCTGTTCTGGGGTACGCTGCAGTATTTACGTTATGTAAGGGTGGGAAAAATTGCCTTTTCCCTTGGGGAATGGTGGAAGTCTATTTATAGCGTTCCTATTCTTGAGCCATATTGGTTTTTATATTTATATTTAGGATTTTTACTATTGCTTCCTTTGATTAGGAAAATAGCTTCCGGTATGTCCCACAAAGATTATCGTTACTTATTTTTTCTAAATATTGTCTGTTCCATCATTATGGCAATCGGATATTATTCGCATTGTTTTATCAATAATAATGTCTTTAATCTGCCAGCAATTCTGTTCTATCCGCTGTTGGGATTTGGACTTGATAAAGGGTATGATTTATTTTCCCATAAACATTTTGGGGAGCATAAAATGATGTGGTATGGACTGATGGTGTTTTTTGCGTTATTGCTTATTGTTCCAATAAGCCTTTTTCAGTTGAGAAATACCAATTCTTATGATGATTTTGTGAATTTAATCCAATGTTTTACGCCGGTAATTACGGTCGGGATTTTTGGGTTTATCAAAGAACTGGATAACCATCATCATTCTGAAAAAGTCAAGAGAATTGTGACTATCGCGGGCAGTACAGCGTTTGGCATCTATCTGACAGAGGATATGATACGCAATCAGGTCATCAAATTCCTTGTCCATGTTCAGACCTATGACTTTGTAATTGCAGTTTTGTATACTTTACTGACATTTATAGCCGGAGTAATTGTCGTGTATATTGTGAAAAAAATACCGGTGTTGAAGAAGTTGGTGTAAGGTTCCTGTCAGGGGCAACAGTAACGGTGTAGGCAGGTTTTCATTTTGAGATGGATAAGGTTTAGGGAGTATGTTATAATATATCAGACTTAAAAGCGGAAAATATTCATTGTGAGGGAGCATAAAGGAAATTTTGAAATGTATCATGTGTCATGTATAAAGCAAAAAACAAATTGGAGAAAATTGAAATGCGGGGAAAATGGATATCAGTTTTGTTGTGCATAGGAATCCTGCTATCCGCCTGTGGGCAGAATGAGAGTGAAAAAACGGTGATTCACATCGCAGAAGCAGCAGAGGAGTATGCTGCAATGCCTTATCATGAATTTAAGGAGCGAACAGGAACGGAAGCCGAGTTTTATCATGGGGACCGGTTTATCGGGGAAATTCCTGATTCTGCGCTCTCTATCATATATATGGGAAAATATGATGAAGATACGGCAGGAGCAGTGTTATCAGATGATGATATGCCGATTCGTATACAAGGTTCGCTTGGCGCTTTACTGGATGGAATTATGACAGAAGTGTCAGTTGCGGAATTGTCCAAGGCACTATCTGCAAACGGCGCAGCAGAAGCATCTTATGAACTGCTAGAGGGCGGCGGTACAGCTTATTATGTAGGGAATCAGTATGTACAGATTAAATTTGACAGTGATAAAAATGGAAAATATGACAGGCTGCTGCTTATTTCACTGGATGAAGCGGAAGAGGAAAGAATCGATGGGGAAAACGATGCGTGGTTGGAAAGTTTTATAGATACGGAAGGATAAGGATGGTTGCGTGAGTATCCGAAAAATAATCATTGTTTATCGTGTTTTATGATATTATGCAATAAAAAGAATAAAACTATGTTATTATGATTTTTTTATATAAAGGGTGTTGCATTTCTCGGCAATATAGGATATGCAGCTATAATGGCTTTGAGTGTAAAATTTTTTTTCCCATTGTTGGATGGAAACAGATTTGTTATAATTATTTTTTTTAAATTCATTATTCATATTAACAATAACAGAATAAATACTAGAATATTTTGTGTCTAAGATTTCGGAATAGATAGAGGAGCTGGCGCCAAAAATTTCTGGAAACAGTTCTGAAAAAATCCTATCAATAATAGAGTATGCGGCTTGCAAGTCTTCCTTTTCCAATTGAAAAAGAGGCTCCATTTTGTAAAAATCATTTAAAATATTTGAAAGTAAAGAATCTAAACGCCAAGACAATATTTCTTGATCTAGTATACCATATATTTTTTGTACAGCCTGTCTGCCGTTTTGAACACATAAAGTTATCAATGCATTTTTGAAATTTGTGTAATTTTGATAAGTTTCTTCTTTATAATTCATATTATTTTGGAACATTTCATCTTTAAAATCTGTAGCTGTTATAATCTTATTTCTTGTCTCAAAAAATAACAAATCGTCTAATACAATATACCAACACTCTCCTTCATATTCTTGAAATTTTTTTAGGGAGTCTATGACATTGGAAGTTGATAAATCATTATATAGAGAAGAAGAGTGGGTATATTTTCGAGCATTTTCTTTAGGTAATAATATAATTTCTGTATATGCTTCTGCAAGCGGTGAAAGGGAATAGAATTTGCACCGCCCAATAGATTGAGATTCTATAAATTTTTTTTGGATTTTATTGATCCTTGAAATTAAGTTTGTAAGACCGGAAGTTTTTATATCCAGTAATTCCGCTAATTCTTTATGATTTAAAGATTGATATTTGTGTAATGTTATTAGAAGTGATTTGCATTTTTTAGTTAAATTACTATCTAGATATAAAATGGTTTTGGAGGGCAGTTGATTATTAGAAGTTATAATATTGGTTTCATTCATGATATGACTCCTTTAAAATTTATAGTTGAGCAGTTTTTTCTATTGTCAAAATAAGTAAATTGATGATGGAGTTTCATGGTATAAAGTAATTGCAGTATATCAGAAAAACAGTTTTTTTTCAATAAATTCAAATGTGAAAATTACAAAAGTAAACAAATTTATTGTTTGATAACAAAAATAAACAATGCGAAGTGTGTTTGTTTATAAATATTAAATATTATCTTGCATAATAATAAAAGTGATGTATAATTATTTTATAGTACTTAGTACTAAGATTAAGGAATAAAAGTGTGCACCAAAGATAAGCATACAAGAAGGGAAAAAAGTATTTGTATGTGTTTAAAGTCAAATAAAGAGCAGCAGCATGCTTTAGGATCAAATGAGGAAATTTTGAGATTTTATGTTACAAGATTTAATGTATTAATTCCGGTATTTATTTCATTTTTAGTTTTTATTGTTGAAATTTATAGCGTGTATTATGTGGCGGAAGAACCTGTGACTTATATCAATATACTACGTCTAATTAATACTACATTTATTCCAACTCATGTAGCAACAACCACGCTTTTGCTTTATCAGCATTTTTCATTAGTAAATTACTATAATAACAGCAGAAAGAAGAAACCGCTTAGTGAGATGGATTTGAATGCTGAATATGTTGCCCATACAATGATTAGTACAATTATTCTAGCTTTTTTTTATATTGTATTTAGTTTTAAAGTTGGGTTTATTAATCAGGTTTTGTTGTTGGTTATGCAAGGAATATATATGATAATTCTTTGGAAATATTGCTTGAAAGATAAAATTATTATCTATGAAAGAACAATTAAAGATGTAGTAAGTCTATAGATAGAATTGGAAAGGGGCAAGGTTATAATATGTTGAATAGTCTGGATTTGATGATGATAATTTCATTAGTAATAGTATTTATTTGTATATTTATTATTATTTTTAAATTTATCAATTATTTTAATAATAAGAAACAGATAATAAGCGATCAAAGAGATAATACCCAGAATATTGAAATATTGCAAGTGAAGTTACCAGAGATGAAGTTGAAAAATAAGGGGCATAATTTAGATAATAACATAAGACTTATTTATCATGATGAGGATATCGTTTTTTCAATGGAGTGGAGGAATATTATTGGATAAAGAAATCACATATAATTTTTTGTGGGAAAGGGTTATTGAGCCACAGATAATCAATATTGCCCAGTTATTGAAGGAATTGTATTCTGTAGATCAGGTTTATGATTTTCAAATTAGAGAATTGAATGAATATAAAGAAACTCTCTATATAAATTATATGGAAACTAAGGATATTTTAAAAGAAAAATTCTTTTATCAGGGAGCTAATCAGAATGCTGATGAAAATCTTATAGACATACATAAGATTTCGGCGTGTTTTTGTAAAAGTATTATAGAAAATAAAGTGTATAGGTTCAAGCTTATAGACCAGATTCCGGTTCAGGTTCTTTTTTGCAATTATTGTGCAGCATTTTCAATTAGTGTTGGGATTATGTATGTGAATCTACTGGCAGAATATAAACAAGAGCAAAAAATTGTTCAGTATAATAAATTAAAAGATCAAAGACAATTCTATTTTCCACCAACAAATTTAGGACATGATTCTTATCCTTATGGCAGAATAAAAACATTGGCATTAAATGATATTTATGGAGTAGACTTTGATTTACTGGCATATGCAGACATGATGTATTGGATTGAAGAATATAATAAGGGTATTTTGGCAGAGTAGTAGGATGTATAACATTAGTGAAATTCAAAAGGCTGTTGTGCCGATAGCGCATCATTATGGCGTAAAGAGATTGTATTTATTTGCCTCCTATGCAAAAGGTACGGCGGATGAAAAGAGTGATATAGATTTGTTGGTGGAAAAAGGAAAACCAATGTCCTTATTGCAGCTTTCGGGAATGCGTCAGATGATTCGGGAGGCGCTACAGCTTTCGGTTGATTTGATTACAACGACAGGAGTTGGAGAGGATTTTAGAACAGAAATAGCCGGAACGGAGATATTGTTGTATGAAGAATAGCAGGGATGTTATCATTCTTAAAAAGATTCTGGATTATTATATACAAATTTTTAAGTTATAAGTTCAGCAAAAATAGAAATAATAGGATTTAATAAGAATAATGAGTAACAAAAAGGAATAGCGAATGTATAAAGAGGGTGCCGCCTATTCATCAGTTTAGATGATGCAGTGACACCCTTTTATCAATATTGTGGCTTATATCTTACAAATCTTAGTTTGCATTGGAAAGAAAATAAAAAAATTAGAAAATAAAATGTAACCTTTTGACCTCTTTGAACGTGTTTAAAGCAAAGGTGAAACACATGGATAGCGAGAAGGATATAAGAGAGGCGGTCATAAAATACAGCGATATGCTCTATAAGATTTGTATTGTTATCTTGTGTAATGAGCAGGATGTTCAGGATGCCATTCAGGATACTTTTTGCAAGTATTTGGAAAAGAAACCCCGCTTTCATGACGAGGAGCATGAGAAAGAATGGCTGATT
>JAMPHJ010000045.1 GCA_023663465.1 Muribaculaceae bacterium
TCCATGCTTTTGCAACCTGCTTTCCGGTTGTATAGTAACCATGCTGGAACTGGTCAAACATAAGCGCTTTCGTTTTCAATGGGTCAACCTTTCCGTTTTCGCTAAGTACCGTTTCCTCAGCCTTTACATTGACGATTTTTCCTACGATTCCCGAAACATAATCTGTTTTCAGAAATTCAAGCAGCTCGCATTCCATAACGACAGGAAATTCCTCGATGATGGGAGCATGGACCTTATCGCTTTTTACGGCATGATATCCGGTTCTTTCAAATTTATCATCCATTTTATTTCCGGATGCAATTCCGAAAAAGTCCGCCACATCAACATGCGCTTCATCCGCAAGCGCAACGGTGAACGCCTTACTTTCCTGAATATTGAGCCATGTCTTTTTTCCCTCGCCGATGAAAAGGATAATTTTATCCTCATCACAAATCTGTCCCCATGCAACATTCATGACATTGACTTTCTCATTCTTGTCATATGCGGCTACCATCAGCACGGGCATTGGATAAACCGCTTGTACTAACCCTAAATCTTTTTTCATGTTGCTGCCTCGCTTTCTTGTATTATGATTTAATTTATGATAAGATTGTAACATCACACTAAAGCAGATACAAGTACCTACATTTATGTTAGGTACTTACCCGGAGGATAGCTATGGATAAAAAAGAGATAGAAAACGCGGATTTTTATGATACAGGATACAGTTATACCCTTTCCTTGATTAGTGGAAAGTATAAACCGATTATCCTTTATTGCCTGATGGAATACGAGCCGGTACGTTTCAATGAAATGCGGCGGTATTTAAAGAAAGTTGCTGATAAAACACTCAGCCAGAATTTGAAAGAGTTAGAAGCCGACGGTTTAATCATCCGTGAAGTTTATCCCCAGATACCCCCAAAAGTAGAATACTCTTTAAGCAGCAGAGGACATTCGCTTGTAAAAGTGCTCGATAAGCTGTGTGAGTGGGGGAATGAGAATCGGATGTGAAGAGGATACACCAATCAAACTTACGAAAGCAAGCGCAGTTAAGATGGCTGCGGACGCCTTGGTAGCCGAATAAA
Source organism: Muribaculaceae bacterium (assembly GCA_023663465.1). Taxonomy (GTDB): domain Bacteria; phylum Bacillota; class Clostridia; order Lachnospirales; family Lachnospiraceae; genus UBA3282. Next base: position 1,065 of record JAMPHJ010000045.1, read on the forward strand.
GGCTTTACACCTTTTTGATAAAGATAAATCCTTGCGGGTCTTGGAGGCAAATCTTTGCAGTACAGAAATATCCGTTGACAAATCCCCCGGAACAAGCTATACTAAAATAAGTTAGCGGCTACTAACCATCGGAGCCGCATTTATAAGCTCCATTGGTTAGCATAGACTAACCATGATTTTAATCCATAATTATAATAAAAAATAATGATAGGATGGAGGATACATTATGAGGAAAATCACAGTAGAAATAGCGGGCATGGCATGCGGTATGTGCGAGGCGCATATTAACGATGCGATACGAGGCGCTTTTCCGGTCAAAAAAGTAAGCAGCTCCCATACGAAAAATCAGGCAATTATCTTAGCGGAGCAGGATATTTCGGAGCAGGAACTGCGAAACGTCATCGACAAGACCGGTTATGAAGTCTTATCCGTAAGCAGCGAACCTTATGAGAAAAAAGGATTGTTGTCCGTATTTAAGGGATAATGCTATAGAGGGAGGAAGTAAAACAGATGTCAGAGGAAGAAAGAAAATTTTTGGAAATTGTAGATTTAAAGAAAGAATTTGGCAGCGGGGAAACGAGGCAGAAAGTCTTGTGTGGAATGAATTTTTCCGTGGCAAAAGGTGAATTTTGCGTGATTCTTGGACCATCCGGTTCCGGGAAATCCACGCTGTTAAATATTATCGGCGGCATTGACAGCGCAGATTCCGGCTACATATCCATCCACGGCGATAAGTTAAGAGATATGGGGGAAAAGGGACTGACCCAATACCGCAGAAAGCATCTCGGTTATGTTTTCCAGATGTACAATCTGATTGGAAATCTGAATGTGAAAGAAAACATCGAGGTCGGCGCGTATCTGTCGGATAATCCGCTGGATATCGACGAACTTCTGCATACGCTGGGGCTTTATGAACACAGATACAAACTGCCCAATCAATTGTCCGGCGGGCAGCAGCAGCGTACTTCCATCGGGCGGGCGATTGTAAAAAACCCGGATATCCTGCTTTGCGACGAGCCTACGGGCGCTTTGGATTATAACACTTCCAAGGAAATCTTGAAGCTGATAGAAGAGGTGAACCAGAAATACGGAAACACCATTATTATGGTCACGCACAATGAAGCAATAAAGAATATGGCGGATCATGTGATTAAACTTAGGGACGGAAACGTCCGCCATAACGATATCAACACAAATAAGATTTCCGCAACAGATTTGGAATGGTAAGGGGCGTGAGAAGATGAAGAAGAAAAAAGTAACAAATCCTCTTATCAGGCGAATCCCCAGGGAACTCATCCATGACTGGCGAAAATACCTTGTGGTCAGTCTGTTTTTAATTCTGACAATCGGCTTCGTATCCGGCATGTATGTGGCGAATGGGAGCATGATGAAAGCAGCCAAGGAAGGTATCACGAAATATCGGCTGGAAGACGGACATTTTGAATTGGAAAAAGAGGCGGATGAGGCACTATTATCCGCCATAGAATCCGGGGAAAAAGCGGACGTCAGACAATATTATCTGGATGAGGCAAAAGAAAAACTGAATGAAAAATTTGCCGATGAATTTGAAGATGCGTTTCAGGAAGAATTTGATGCGAAATTTGGGGCAGAGTTTGCCGCTGCTTATGAAGAAGCCTATAGTGAGGCGCATGATAAAGCCTATGAAGAGGCATACGACGAGGCGTGGCAGGATATCCAGCAGGAAGTAGAAGAAAAGTACGCGGAAGCGGAAGAAAAATATCAATTAAACGATTCTGAATTTGCCCCGGTTCCCGTAACAATCTACCCGAATTTTTATCAGAACACCGAAGAAGACTATAACCAGGACGGAGAGGCAGATGGAACTATCCGGGTCTATGCCAGAACAGAAGAGGTAAACTTAGCGTGCCTGATGGAAGGCAGATTCCCGGAAACAGAAGAAGAAATTGCGGTTGATAGAATGCACGCAGACAATGTAGGGATGAAAGTGGGAGATAGCATAACCGTCGGCGGGAAATCTTTTAGAGTCGTAGGGTTGCTTGCCTATGTGAATTATGCCACCCTGCATGAGAAAAGTACGGATTTGATATTCGACGCCTTAAAGTTTGACGTGGCGATGGTGACAGAGGAAGGTTTTGATGATTTAGGAAAAGTGGTTCATTATGCTTATGCGTGGCAGTATGAGAAGAAGCCTCTGGATGAAAAAGAAGAAAAGAAGTTTTCTGACGATTTCCTGAAGGCGCTGCTGACGCAGGTTGTTACAGCGGATGGGGAGCTTGCAGATTATATGCCGGGATATGCGAATCCGGCAATCAACTTTGCAACGGACGATATGGGGTCTGATGAGGCGATGGGCGGCGTCCTTCTGGATATTCTGATTGTGATTATTGCCTTTATTTTCGCCGTCACAATTAGCAATACCATTACCAAAGAAGCCTCAGTCATCGGAACGTTGCGCGCATCCGGTTACAGCCGGGGGGAATTGATTAGACACTACCTGTTCGTTCCTGTGCTTGTGACGCTTTTTGCAGCGGGCGTGGGAAATTTATTGGGCTATACGGTGTTTAAAAATGTAGTGGTCTCGATGTACTATAACAGTTACAGCCTTCCACTTTACCAGACCATATGGAACCCAGACGCATTTTTGAAAACCACGGGCATTCCGCTTATCCTGATGTTTGTCGTAAACCTTGCGGTGATTACGAAACTGATGCGGCGTACACCGTTGGAATTTCTGCGCCATGACTTAAAGAAGACGAAGCGTAAGAAGGCGGTGCGCCTGCCGGGCTGGAAGTTTTTTAGAAGATTCCGTCTGCGCATCATGCTGCAGAATACGTCCAATTACCTCATTCTTTTCGCCGGTATTTTCTTTATCATGGTGATGCTTGCTATGGCGGTAGGGATGCCGGATACCCTCGATTTTTACCGGGACAATGTGGAAAGCATGATGTTTGCCAAGTATCAGTATGTACTCAAATCCTATGAGGATGAAGAAGGCAATCTTATAGAAACAACAAATCCAGACGCCGAACAGTTTGGAATGTATTCTTTGCAAAAAAGAGACGGTTCGCTGGATGAAGAAATTTCCGTCTACGGAGTGATTGACGATAGCCGGTATGTCCAGATTGCAGACTTACCATCCCTGAAAGAAGAGGAAGTGTATATCTCGGCTTCTTTTGCAGATAAATACGGCTTGGAAAAAGGAAGTCGTTTTTCGCTGGATGAAAAATATGAGAACCGCCAGTATTCCTTTGAAGTTGCGGGGATTTATGAGGAATGCGTAAGTATTGCCCTGTTTATGCCGATGTCCAATTATCGTACCATGTTTGGGTTAGAGGATATGGAATTTAATGGGTATCTGTCAGATTCGGAAATTACGGATGTGAAAGAGGAGCATATCGCAACGGTGATTACCAAGCGGGACATTACCAAAATGTGCGACCAGCTTGACCATTCTATGGGCGCGTATATGCAGTATTTCCAGATCCTATGTATTCTTTTATCGGCGGTAATGATTTACCTGCTGACCAAGATTATTATAGAAAAAAATGAAAACGCCATATCCATGACGAAAATATTAGGCTATGAAAATCAGGAAATAGCAAGCCTCTATCTGCTTTCTACCACCATCATCCTGCTTTTTGCGGACGCAGTCAGCGTTGTGCTTGGCTCCCGCGTGATGGCGCTGGCATGGCGAAAGATTATGTTCGACTACAGCGGGTGGTTTCGCTTTGTTATCGAACCGGCGGGATACCTGAAAATGTTTGTATTCGTCCTGTTTGGTTATCTATTGGTTGTGGCATTTGATTTCAAGAGAATCAAAAAGATTCCACTAGAGGAAGCCCTTAAAAATATGGAGTAAAATCACCACTTATCTTCTTAAAAAAGCCGGGTATCGTAAATTGATTGAAAACGATACCTGGCTTTTGCTATATTATAGGAAATTCCTTTGGAAGCATCAAGAAAGGGGGTGACAGAATATTGAGGGCAGCGTAAAATCCGAGCAACAATAGTAGTGATTTTATAGGTAAGGCTGTCGTTTTGTACTGATTTTTCCATGTCGAGCATCCCCCCAATCCCTTGACACAAGATGTATACTATATATTAAGAATACATGCAAGTAAACTAGAACGCATAAAGGAGAAGAGACATGGAATATGCAGCAATCAGACATTTCGCAGACAAACGCTATTGTTTTGCCATTGCAAAAGGACGGTTCCTAATCCGGCTTGAGACTAAGAAAAAGGATGCGGTGCGCGTTGTGCTACACACACAGGATAAGTATCTGCCGATTGAACGTATGGATACGAGGCGCACCTATCCGATGAAAGCCGCTTATTCCGATAGTTATATCGATTATTATGAAAGTGTGATAGACATCGACATGGTCTGTCTTAGATACTTTTTTGAAATAGAAGATGTATCGGGAAAAGTAGTTTTCTATGGCAATCACAATTTCTACGATACATGTATTACAGATAAAGATAGAATGTTCGACTGTCCGCAGAATCTGAGGGAAGAAGAGCTATTTGAGCTGCCTGCCTGGGCGGAAAATAAGGTAATCTACCAGATTTTTCCATCCCGTTTTGCTACCCATAAAGAAATCCTTGAGGAAAGATGGTATCAGGCGCCGATTGGTCACGAAGCCGACCTTATGGGTTCTTTGCGGGGCATTATAGACCGCTTGGATTATCTGAAAAATCTGGGCGTGGATATTCTTTATATGACGCCGATTTTCACTTCCGATTCCAGCCATAAATATAACATAAGCGATTATTATACGATTGATCCTTCCTTTGGCACGAAAGAAGATTTAAAAGAGCTCGTTTCCAAGGCGCATGGGCTGGGGATGTATGTGATTTTAGACGGCGTATTCAATCATACGGGGTTAGGTTTTTTTGCCTTTCGGGATATTATGGAGAAAAAAGAACGCTCCGCCTATTTAGACTGGTATTATATTCAGTCTTTTCCGCTCATCATGGACTGGGGAAAAAGACCGAGTTTTAAGACTTTCAGCTATTTTGGCGGGATGCCGAAAGTGAATTTACAGAATCAGGAAACGGCGGATTATTTCATCAACGTGGCTGCTTACTGGATAAAAGAGTGCGATATCGACGGCTGGCGCTTAGACGTGGCGGACGAGATAAGCCATGTCTTTTGGAAGCGGTTTAGAAGAGAGATGAAAGCGATTAAAAAAGATGTGCTCTTAATTGGGGAAATCTGGCATTTTGCCGGGGATTTCTTAGAAGGCGACGAATGGGACAGCGTCATGAATTATCCGTTCTATCATGCAGTATCGGATTTGCTTGTCCGGGAAGAGATAGATGTGATGGGCTTTTTTGAGAAGCTTCATTTTATCAAAGGAAACCTTCACAGTGCATTGGAAGGCTATCTATGGAATTTTATAGACAGCCACGATACGGCAAGATTTTTATACAGTGTAAAGGGGAACCGCGCGAAGCAGAAACTGGCGGCGGCGCTGCAGCTCTTACTGCCCGGTATGCCGATGATTTATTATGGGGACGAGGTGGCGCTAAATGGCGGTCCCGACCCGGATTGCAGAAGAGGGATGCTCTGGGATGAGCGTAGACAGGATAAAGAAATGCTCCATTATTATCAGACCCTCATCCAAATCCGGCATACCTACCCCGCATTGACGAAAGGAACTATCATAACGCAGTATGCGCGAGAGGATAGGGGACTGCTGGTAATGAAACGGCAGTTAGCCGACCAGGTTATTACGCTTCTTATCCATGCCGGAGTGGGAAACATTGCGCTTTTGGAGTGGAAAGGCAGGATAAATCTGATAAGCGGACAGGAGTTTTCTGGCAGTTTAGGGGAGTACGAAGTGGCTCTTCTGGCATAGAAATACCATAGAAAATCCATCACGCCGTATATTGACTGGACGGCGCGAACAGTATAATATAGTAGAAGAAATTTATTTTTAACAGGAATGGGAGAGAAAGATGGCGTTAAGTAAGAAACCGATGACCGGCATGAAGGATATTTTACCGGAAGAGATGGAAATTCGCGATTATGTTATGAAGGTCATTCAAGAAACATATGGACAGTTTGGTTTTACTTCCATAGAGACGCCCTGCGTGGAAAATCTTGCAAATTTAAACTGCAAGGCGGGCGGGGAAAACGAAAAATTAATTTTCAAGATTTTAAAAAGGGGCGAGAAACTGCGGCTTGCAGACGCAAAAGCGGAGGACGATTTAGTGGACGGCGGACTTCGGTATGACTTAACGGTGCCTTTGGTGCGGTATTATTCCAATCATGTAAACGAGCTGCCTTCCCCGTTTAAGGCGTTACAGATTGGGAATGTATGGAGGGCGGACAGGCCCCAGAGAGGACGTTACCGCCAGTTTATGCAGTGTGATATTGACATTCTGGGGGAAGCCTCCAATCTGGCGGAAATCGAGTTGATTCTTGCCACGACGACGACGCTTGGGAAATTAGGTTTTAGGGATTTTCAGATTCGGATTAATGACAGGCAGATTTTAAAAGCGATGGCGCGTTACAGCGGTTTTTCCGAAGAGGATTATGATAAGGTTTTCATTATTCTGGATAAAATGGATAAAATAGGTATTGAGGGCGTGGAAGCAGAGCTGTTAGAAGCAGGTTATACGAAGGAGCAGACGGCTAAGTATCTTGGTCTTTTTCAAAAAATGGAAGAAACGGAAGATGCGATTGCTTATCTTATGGATATTTTGTCGGAAGATCTGCCGACAGGGGTGAAAGAAAGCTTTCGCGAAATCATAGACAGTGTGGAAGCCACAAAAGGGGATTTCTTTACGTTAAAATTTGACCCCACGCTGGTAAGAGGGATGTCCTATTATACAGGAACGATTTTTGAAGTCGCGATGCCGCAGTTTGGAGGAAGCTGCGGAGGCGGCGGAAGATATGATAAAATGGTGGGGAAATTTACCGGAAACGATGTTCCGGCATGTGGTTTTTCCATCGGGTTTGAGAGAATTATCCTGTTACTGACAGAAAGCGGCTTCAAAGTCCCGAAACAGGGGAAAAAGGTCGCCTATCTGTTAGAAAAAGGACTGCCTACAGAGATGCTTTGTAATGTGATGGGACAGGCGCAGCATGAGCGGGAAAGCGGAAACCAGATTCTGGTAGCGCGTATGAATAAAAATAAGAAATTCCAGAAAGAGCAGCTAACTGCCCAGGGCTATGAAGAGTTTAAAGAATTTTATAAAGAACCGTTAAAAAACGTATGATATTGAGGAGGATGGAAAAATGGCGGAGTCCATGAAAGGATGGAAGAGAACCCACCGTTGTACGGAGCTTTCCCTTGCCAATGTGGGCGAAGAAGTGACCGTAATGGGATGGGTGCAGAAACAGAGAAACAAAGGCGGCATTATTTTTGTAGATTTGAGAGACCGCTCCGGTATCTTACAGATTATTTTTGAAGAGGGCGACTGCGGGGCGGAAAGTTTCGCCAAGGCGGAAAAAATGCGCAGTGAATTTGTCATTGCAGTGGTTGGAAAAGTAGAAAAACGCTCCGGCGCCGTCAATGAGAATTTAGCGACCGGTGAAATCGAAATCCGCGCGAAGGAAGTGAGGATTTTATCGGAATCCGACACGCCGCCATTCCCGATTGAGTCAGATTCACGGACAAAAGAAGAAATCCGTCTGAAATATCGTTATCTGGATTTAAGGAGACCCGATTTACAGCAGAAACTGATGCTTCGCAGCAAAATCGTGTCCGAGATGAGGGATTTCATGGCAAAAGAAGGTTTCTATGAAATCGAGACGCCTATTTTGTGTAAATCCACACCGGAAGGCGCGAGAGACTATCTGGTGCCGAGCCGGGTACATCCGGGGAATTTCTATGCGCTCCCTCAATCCCCGCAGCTTTATAAGCAGCTTTTGATGTGTTCTGGGTTTGACAGATATTTTCAGATTGCCAAATGTTTCCGGGACGAGGATTTGCGCGCCGACAGACAGCCGGAATTTACTCAGGCGGACATGGAATTGTCGTTTGTGGACGTAGATGATGTCATCGAAGTGAATGAAAGGCTGATACAGCATATTTGCCGGGAAGCGATCGGTCTAGAGGTAGAGCTGCCACTTCCCAGAATGACTTGGAAAGAAGCGATGGAGCGGTATGGAACGGACAAGCCGGATACCCGTTTCGGGATGGAGCTTGTCAATGTATCGGAAGTTGTAGCGGATTGCGATTTTGCTGTCTTTACGTCCGCACTGGAAAACGGCGGCTCTGTCAGAGGATTAACTGTCAAAGGACAGGCAGCGATGCCCCGTAAAAAGATAGACGCACTGGTGGATTTCGCGAAAGGCTATGGCGCAAAAGGGCTTGCTTATCTTTGCATTCAGGAGGATGGGACCTACAAATCTTCTTTTGCAAAATTCATGACGCTGGAGCAGTTAGATGCTTTAGCGCAGGCGATGAATGGGGAAAAAGGTGATTTGCTGCTCTTTGCAGCGGATAAAAACCCGATTGTATACAGCGTGCTGGGCGCGCTTCGCGTGGAGCTTGGAAAACAGTTGGGACTGATAGACGAAAGCAAATTCCATTTCTTGTGGGTAGTGGAGTTCCCGCTTTTGGAGTGGAGTGAGGAAGAAAACAGGTTTATGGCGATGCATCATCCTTTTACGATGCCGATGGAAGAGGACTGGCAGTATATCGATTCCGACCCAGGGCGCGTCCGTGCCAAAGCCTATGATATTGTGTTAAACGGCGTTGAGCTTGGCGGCGGTTCTGTGAGAATCCACCAGGACGATATTCAGGAAAAAATGTTTGAGGTGCTCGGTTTTACGAAAGAGCAGGCATGGGAACAGTTTGGCTTTTTGTTAAATGCGTTCCAGTATGGCGTTCCGCCACACGCGGGTCTTGCTTATGGCCTGGACCGGTTCGTCATGCTGCTTGTCCGCACCGATAATATCAGGGAAGTGATTGCTTTCCCGAAGATCAAAGATGCTTCCTGCCTGATGACCCAGGCGCCGGGTGGCGTGGATGAGAAACAACTGGCGGAGTTACAGATAGCAATTGTTCCTGCCAAAAAAGAAGCGGATGAGGAATAGAATAAAAAACCAATAGCGCAGCACGGAGGATGCATATGAATTTTCAAAATCCAACAGCCTTGTTTCAGATGATGAATCTCTGGAATCAATTTAAGCAGAACCATCCCAAATTTCCGAAATTTATGGCAGCGGTATATCAGAATGGGATCAAGGAAGGCAGCATTATTGAGATAAATGTCACTACAGCAGACGGACAGAGCCTAAATTCCAATCTGAAAATCAGTGCGCAGGACATGGCATTGATAGAACAGTTAAAATCGATGATGGAAAATCCGATGTAAAGTCAGCTTGGCACCGATTGTTAACCAAAATTTATAATAGGTTGACAATAGAAAAAACTCTGATTATACTGATAAAAGAAATCAGGCGATACAGTCTGAAATAGAAAGTATAAGGAGTTATGATGCTATGAATGAATTGACGAAACCATTAAAAACACTTACAACAGGGGCGATTGTCCATGCCGGATTATTTGCTGCCATTCTGGCGATTCTATCCCAGGTGTCAGTCACACTGCCGTCGGGAGTGCCAGTTACTTTACAGACTTTTGCAGTGGCGCTGACTGGCGTTGTCTTGTCCTGGAAATTAGGGACAGTAAGCACGTTGTTGTATATTTTACTAGGCGCCATCGGGGTTCCCGTATTTGCCGGGTTTTCTGGCGGTGTGCAGGTGTTGGTGAACTATACGGGCGGTTTTATCTGGGGATTTATCGTACTGGCGCTGCTTTGCGGTATCGGCGTTCTATGCAAAAATAAGGCGCTTGGAATTATCTGCGGTTGCGTTGGACTTTTTATCTGTCATGTATTTGGCATTGTACAGTTTATGATTGTGATGAAAATGGGATTTTGGGAATCCTTTCTGATTGCATCCGCCCCCTATCTTGTGAAAGATGTTATTTCCGTGATCCTGGGGTTTGTAGTCGGCGCATCCATCCGGGCGCGTCTGATAAAGGCAGGGCTTCTATGATGCGGTTAAGAGTACATCATCTATTCTGCAGCGCCCTGTTTGTTGGAAAAGGATATAGCGAAGAGTTCTGCGTGAATATGCAAAAAGTGGTGCAGTGGCTATGGAAAGCAGATTATGAGGAAAACGAGAAGCGGCTGGTGGGGCTTGTTTTAGAGCCGGATTCCATTTGCGCCGTATGCCCGAATCAGAGAGGGACAGGCTGTATCCTGGATGATAATCATGTCGTGTCAAAAGATGCGAAACTGGCGCAGGCGCTGGGGCTTGCAATAGACCAGACTTATTCCGTTTCCGATTTATTACAGCAAGTGGCACAAAAGCTGACAAAAGAGATATTTGAGACTTCCTGCAATCAGTGTGAATGGTATCAGATGGGGCTTTGCAGCTATGAAAAACTGGCGGAAAAATATGAGACCTATCTTCAGAAGAATATGGACAAATGATGTGTAAGAAATACGAATACGAGGGATTCTATGAACAAATTTATCATAAGGCAGTCGTGTCTGCTTTTTTTAACGGCGTTAATCTGGGGCGTCGCTTTTGTGGCACAGAGCGCAGGGATGGATTATGTGGAGCCGTTTACATTTAATGCGGTGCGCAGTATTTTAGGCGGTATCGTGCTGATTCCCTGTATCGCTTTTCTGACCCATTGGAAGAAAAAAAGAGCTGCAGGGGCAGCGGCTACAGTAGATATAGAGAGTGCGCAGAACGGGGAAAGGGATACTATAAAGGATCCCTCGCAGAAGAAACTTCTCTATACGGGCGGCGTTGTCTGCGGGATTTTACTTTGTGTCGCCAGCAATTTCCAGCAGGTCGGCATTCAATATACGACAGTCGGAAAAGCGGGCTTTATTACGGCGTTATATATTATTATTGTTCCGATACTGGGCATTTTTCTACACCGCAAGGCGGGGGCAAAGGTGTGGTGCGGCGTTTTCTTTGCGCTCTGCGGGCTTTATCTGCTATGTATGCAGAGTGAGTTCCGGTTAGAAAAAGGAGATGCATTGGTGCTTGTATGTGCGGTGACGTTTTCCTTTCATATTATGGTTGTGGATTACTTTTCGCCCAAGGTTGATGGGGTAAAGATGGCGTGTATTCAGTTTTTTGTATGTGGAATCCTGTCGGCGGTTGGCATGTTTTTATTTGAAAAGCCGGATATTACGCAGATTCTGGCGGCGTGGCTTCCGATTCTTTATGCGGGTGTTATGTCCTGTGGGGTAGCGTATACGCTGCAGATTGTAGCGCAGGAAGGAATGAATCCGACGGTTGCGTCTTTGATTCTGAGCATGGAGTCGGTGGTTTCTGTTCTGGCGGGCTGGGTCATTTTAGGAGAAACGCTGAGCAGAAGGGAACTTATGGGTTGCCTGCTTATGATGGTCGCTATCATTTTAGCGCAGCTTCCAGACAAAAAGAGAAAGAAACCAGAACAAGAACGATAAATAAGAAAATGGAGGATAGGATACCGGCATGAAAGATAATGGTCAATTAGAAGCTCTCGCAGAGGCGTTTGTCAAAGAAAGGACGAAGGAAAATTTTGCGAAGCTGATGGAGCAGTTGGAAAAATCAGTGGTATTTTTGCCGACGATGATGCCAGAGAATTTAGAAAATGATGCTAAGAAGATGGCAAAGGAAGGAAAAGGTATCAAACTGCCCAAGGATACGAAAATAACGCCCTGCCTTCTGCGGAAAGAAACCGGGGAACAGGCGCTTCCGATTTTTTCTTCTGGCAAGCATATCTTAGAAGATAAGAAGAGTCCGGCGATTATGGCGCTGCCATTTTTCACCTGCGTGTCAATGGCGATGGAAAATGCAGATAAAGTAGAAGCCATTATACTGAATCCTTTTACACAGACCATTGTTTTGTCGAAGCAGATTCTGGAAGTGGCGTTAAAAAGAAGCAAGCAGCCAAAGAAACAGGTCGTCAAGCTGACAGAAAAACAGTTTCACCAACTGGCACACAGACGCTTTACCTACGAGCTGCTGCCCGCCTTTTTATATGAGAAACAAAAGGAGGGCTTAGAACAACTGCAAAGGGAAGAAGGCGGGTTTATCATAGATAAGTATGCCGCCATCTATCCGAAAGAAATAAAAGCGCCTTATGGAAAAGAAGATTTTTCCCTGATGACGTTAAACATTACGGATACGTTGCAGATTACGAGAATCGATATGCCGGAGCAGAATCTGGTGAAAGGTATGTGCCGCCGTATTTATGTCGTATGGAAAAGCGATACAAATACGTTGGAGTACTATACGGTTGAAAAGGCGGAAAAAGGAAACGAAATCGGCAGGGTATATGCCGACAGAAAGCATGAAATCGTTGAGACGGCGCCGGATAATGGTGCAGAAATCGAGATGATTATGAATTTGGCGTCCAAGACGGAATCTTGAATCCTTTCCGGGAGTCCAGGATTTTGACAGATTTCGCCTGACGCCATAAGAGAGTATTAGAAGGAAGCCGGGCCGGCGCATATTATGATTGCTCCGTCTCAGCTTCTTTTACTTCTTCCTTTTCTTTTTGGGGAAGTGTAATCAATACTTTCAGGATACGGTTTTTGTTGATGCCCTGCGCTTGTAGGACGATACCGTTTTCTAGTGTAATCGATTCCGAATCTTCCGGGATTCGCTCTAATTGTTCAATGATAAGTCCGCCGATAGAGTCGAAGTCTTCTGAGTCTAAATCAGTTTCCAATGCATTGTTGATATCATCCAGTTTCATGCCCGCTTCCACAAGGAATTGACCGGGAGCTGTTTCTTTGATTAATTCTTCTTCGTCCGCATCATATTCATCCCGGATATCGCCGACAATTTCTTCTACCAGATCTTCCATCGTAATCATGCCGATGGTGGAGCCGTATTCGCTCAATACGAAAGTAATGTTGAAGGATTTCTCCCGCATTTCCATCATGAGGTCGGCAATCTTTTTATATTCATAAGTATAGTAGGCTTTCCGCAATATCTTTTTAATCTGAAATTTTTCTTTGTCTTTTACCAGAATGAAATCCTTGATATTGACGATGCCGATGATATTATCGGGCGTATCGTCGTAAACCGGAATCCGCGTAAACATCGAGGCGCGGAACGTTGAAAGAACCTCTTCATACGTCGCGGAGAGGGCGATGCTTGTCATATGTATTCTGGGAACCATGATATCTTTAGCAACGGCGTCGCCGAAGTCAAATACGTTATAGATAAGCTCTCTTTCCTCTGATTCAATTGCGCCGCCTTTGTGGCTTACGTCCACATACGTCTTCAATTCATTTTCGGAAATACTCATGTCCCTGTTGCCGGAGTCGATGTGCAATAGCCGCAATATGCCGAGGGAAAGTTTATCCAGGATAAAAATCACGGGAGTAAGCAGCGTCATGAGAAAATGGATAATGCCACCGTATAACAAGGATATTTTTTCCGCAGAATTCATCGCCCAGGTCTTGGGAATAATTTCGCCGAAAATGAGAACGATAAGCGTCAATGCGCCCGTCATAAAACCGACCATATAGTTTCCCCAGGTGCGGATTGCAAAAGTAGTCGCAACCGAAGATGCGCTGATATTGACAATGTTATTTCCAATGAGAATCGTACTAAGCATCTTGCTGTATCTATCCAGTATGGATAGAACCCGGACGGCGCGCTTAGACCCTTCCTGCGCCAACGTGCGAAGCCGCACCTGATTGACAGTTGTGAAGGCAGTCTCTGCGGAAGAAAAGAAGGCTGACAATAGAATCAGAATCAGTAAAGTAACAATTTGTATGACACCTGTGGTATCCAAAGTAAAATTCACACTCCTTTTAAGTTGGTTTTCATCATACATTCTAGTATGTTTCTTAGTAGAAAATATTACATGATGGGGAATATTGTGTCAAGTTTTTCCTATGTACAGAATATAATTTAATATCTTTTTAAGAAAAAGGAATGTACCGGATAAAGGAGGCGGGGATTATGGAGAAAAAGAAGATAAATGGAACGATGATTGTGTTTGTCTTAAAATGTATGCTGGCGGCGTATCTTCTGACGGCGGGACTGCTGCTGTTTCTGGCGCTTATGCTCTATCGTTTCGGATTATCGGAAAAAGTCGTGTCTATCTGTATTATTATTATTTACATAGCCGTTACGTTTCTTGCGGGCTTTATTGCCGGTAAGCGGGCGGGTGAAAAAAAGTTTCTATGGGGGCTTGCGATGGGATGCGTCTATTTCCTGATTCTGACGGCAGTGTCATTTATTGTCAACAGGGGAGTGGAAGATGCGATGGGCAATCTTTTGACCGTTTTTCTGTTGTGCGGGGGAAGCGGTATGCTGGGCGGTATGTTAAGTTAAAAAAAGGACTTTTCATAGGAAAAAAACTGTGATATACTATTTCAAGTCATGAAATGCAAACATGTGCCTGCAAGAACCGGCAGGCTGAAGAAAAGCGGAGGTTATACTTATGAAACATATCAAGACTTTAACGACAAGAGATTTAAAGGAATCCATGAAAAAGGGCGGCTGCGGCGAGTGCCAGACATCTTGTCAGTCCGCATGTAAGACGTCTTGCACGGTAGGCAACCAGAGTTGCGAACATGCAAAATAAGCGGGAGAAAAGAATTTTTCCATAAGCAGCGGTGTAAATCGCTGCTTATTATAGGTTACAATAAGAATGGTCCGCGTAGCGTGGCATTCGTTTGTATGTGAAAAGGAGTGCTTTTTTTGATACATCAGTATAGAAATAATGGCTACAATATCGTACTGGACGTGAACAGCGGCAGCGTGCATGTGGTGGACGATATTGTTTATGATGTGATACCGGTTGTTAAGCGGCTCTTAGAAGAACATCTGACAGAACCGGCGCAGTTGATAGACGCCATTTTAGAAGAACAAAAGGCTGTTTCCAAAGAACAGTTAGAAGAGGCTGTAGAAGAGATTCTGGCGTTAAAAGATGCGGGGATGCTTTTTACGGAAGATATTTATGAGAAATATATCGCCGATTTTAAGAACCGGGAAACGGTTGTCAAGGCATTGTGCTTACATATTGCCCATGACTGTAACCTCGCCTGTCAGTATTGTTTTGCCGAGGAAGGAGAATATCACGGCAGACGCGCGCTGATGAGCTTTGAGGTGGGCAAGAAAGCGCTGGATTTTCTCATTGCCAATTCTGGTAGCCGCGTGAATTTAGAAGTGGATTTCTTCGGCGGGGAGCCGCTGATGAATTGGGACGTCGTAAAGCAGTTAGTCGAATATGGAAGAAGCATGGAACAGGAACATCATAAGAAATTCCGCTTTACGCTGACGACAAACGGCGTTTTATTAAACGACGATATCCTGGAGTTTGTCAACCGGGAAATGGGCAATATTGTGTTAAGCATCGACGGACGAAGGAAGGTCAATGACAGAATGCGTCCACATCGCGGCGGACAGGGCAGTTATGAGGAAATCGTGCCCAAATTCCAGAAGGTGGCAAATAGCAGGGATCAGATGAATTATTATGTGCGTGGGACGTATACGCATTACAACTTAGATTTTGCAGAAGATGTAAAACATCTGGCGGATATTGGCTTTGAGCAGATTTCTGTAGAGCCGGTCGTTGCCGGGGAAAAAGAAGATTATGCCCTGCGAAACGAGGATGTTCCCGTACTTTTAGAAGAGTATGATAAACTGGCGTTAGAATATTTAAAGAGGAAAAAAGAGGGAAAGGGTTTCAATTTCTTTCATTTTATGATAGATTTAGAAGGTGGTCCCTGTGTGGCGAAGCGGCTTTCGGGCTGCGGCTCCGGCTGCGAGTATCTGGCAGTTACGCCTTGGGGGGATTTGTATCCGTGCCATCAGTTTGTCGGAAACGAAGAATTTCTGATGGGAAATGTGGATGAAGGGATTACCCGTCCCGATATTCGGGAAGAATTTAGCTCCAACAATGTATATACCAAGGAAAAATGTGGAAACTGTTTTGCAAAGTTTTATTGCAGTGGCGGCTGTGCGGCAAATTCCTATCAGTTTCACCAGAACATCCACGATGTTTATGACCTTGGCTGTCAGTTGCAGAGGAAGCGCATTGAATGTGCAATTATGATAAAGGCGGCGCTTGCCGACGAGGAAGAAAAGGAGAAAATAAAATGAAAAAGAACAAAGCAATAATTGGTCTGATTGTCTTTGTGCTGGTACTTGCCGGATTGGGGTATATGGCCATTTTCGGTGTCGGCACGGATAAGTCAGGCTCCGCTTCCAGTATTGATCTGGGTCTTGACCTTGCTGGCGGCGTCAGCATCACCTATCAGGTTGTCGGGGAAACGAAACCAGATAAAGAAGATATGAGCGATACGATTTATAAACTGCAGCAGCGTGTTGAAAATTACAGCACAGAAGCGCAGGTTTATCAGGAGGGCGACGACAGAATCAACATTGAAATTCCTGGCGTTTCCGATGCAAACGCGATTCTGGAAGAGCTGGGGCAGCCGGGAACCTTATATTTTATCGCCCAGACAGACAGCGAGGGAAACCAGAATTATCAGAGCGGTTATGGGATAGATGCTGACGGTAATCTGATTCCCCAATACCAATTACAAAAAACGATAGAAGAGCTGCAGGAGGACGGCTCCATTGTCCTGACAGGTACGGATATTGCCGGTTCACAGGCGGGCACCCAGCAGGATTCCCTTGGAAACTCCGAGTATGTGGTACAGTTAACTTTGACGGAGACGGGAACCCAGGCATTTGCCGATGCCACTACCAAAGCCCTTGCAGCAGGGGAATCTATCGGAATTTATTATGACGGCGAACTTGTCAGTGTACCGAATGTACAGGCGGCAATTACAGACGGAAGGGCGGTCATCACCGGACAAGACAGTTTTGAAGAGGCGGAGCAGTTAGCTTCTACCATCCGTATCGGCGGTCTGAAACTGGAATTAGAAGAATTGCGTTCTAACGTAGTCGGGGCGCAGCTTGGCTCCGATGCAATCCGCACAAGTCTGATAGCAGCGGCGGTTGGTTTTGCGCTGGTTGTTGTTTTCATGATTGCAGTGTATTATGTACCCGGTGTGGCGGCAAGCCTTGCACTTTGCTTATATACTGCGCTGATGGTTATTCTTTTGGATGCTTTTGAGGTGACTCTGACGCTTCCAGGGATTGCAGGTATTATCCTTTCTATCGGTATGGCGGTAGATGCGAATGTTATTATCTTTGCCCGTATCAGGGAAGAACTGGCGGCAGGTAAGAGTGTGCAGGGAGCGATTAAGACCGGTTTTTCCAAGGCACTTTCCGCAATTTTGGACGGCAATATTACCACGTTAATCGCGGCGGCAGTGCTGGCATTAAAAGGAACTGGAAGCATCAAGGGCTTTGCTCAGACGCTGGCGCTTGGTATTATCCTTTCCATGTTTACGGCGTTAGTCGTTACCAAATTCATTTTAAACGCGCTTTATGCGCTTGGTGTTCAGAGCGTGAAAGCCTATGGGGTAGCCAAAGAGAGAAATACCTTACAGGTTTTGGCTAAGAAAAAAGTATTCTTTATCCTGTCTGCGGTAGTGATTGTTGCTGGATTTGTGGTTATGGGCATTAATCAGTCGGTACAGGGTTCCGCATTGAATTACAGTCTGGAATTTGTGGGCGGTACTTCGACGACAGTCACCATGAACGAAGATTTGCCGATAGAGAAAATCGATGCAGAAGTCGTTCCACTGATTGAAAATATTACAGGCGACGGCAATGTCCAGACGACGAAGGTTGCAGGAAGTAATCAGATTATTATTAAGACGAGAACCTTGAATGTAGAGGAAAGAGAAGAATTTACGGACGTCATGGTAGAGAATTTCGGCGTGGAAGAAGACGCAATTACGGCGGAAACCATCAGTGCGACCGTAAGCTCCGAGATGAAGT
The DNA here is from genome assembly GCA_023663465.1 of Muribaculaceae bacterium. Lineage (GTDB taxonomy): Bacteria > Bacillota > Clostridia > Lachnospirales > Lachnospiraceae > UBA3282. Next base: position 18,903 of record JAMPHJ010000045.1, read on the forward strand.
CAGATGCGATTATTGCCATTGTAGCGGCGGCTGTCTGCATGTTGATTTATATCTGGTTCCGTTTCAAAGATATCCGTTTTGGCGCGAGCGCAGTTGTCGCCCTGATTCATGATATTCTGGTAGTGCTTGCATTTTACGCAGTTGCGAGGGTATCGGTGGGCAATACCTTCATTGCCTGTATGCTGACGATAGTTGGTTATTCCATCAATGCTACCATCGTTATCTTTGATCGTATCCGTGAAAATATGAAAGAAATGGGCAGAAAAGACACCTTAGAAGAGGTAGTCAATAGAAGTATTTCCCAGACCTTATCACGAAGCGTATTCACTTCCCTGACCACTTTCTTCATGGTGGCGTCTCTGGAGGTGTTCGGCGTATCGTCGATTAAAGAGTTTGCGCTGCCTTTGATGGCGGGTATTATCTGTGGTACTTATTCTTCCATCTGCCTTGCGGGAGCTTTCTGGTATCTGCTGCGCACGAAAGTGGGAAATAAAGAAAAATCTGCGAAATAGAAATAGAAATAAAGAATAGGATGACAGGATAGGAAAGGAACCTTAGAGGTTTCATCCTATCCTGTTTGCAATTTGGATAGAATCTTGCTAAAATAAAACAGAATGTTGTCTGGAATGAGCAACAAGGTATTGGAATGTTCCAAGGAAAGGTATGGTCGCAGAGATGGAAACAAAGGATGATTTGGTTGTGGAAGGATATCGTTTCGCTACGATGGCGGATGCAGAAACCGCAAGGCTGGATGCGAAAAGAATCAAAAACTTAGAAGATAATCTTGATTATAAAAAACCCCAGAATGTGCTTATGCTTTACCATAAGGCGCTGGAAAATAAAATCTTCCAGACTCCGATAGGATTTGCCTATCTGCTAAAAATGCAGGATCATCTGAAACGCTGCGGCATTGCGGAAGAGAAAATCAATCCGATTCCTCTTAACGTTACTTTTACAAATAAGACAGAAGCAAACCGTTCCATCAGGCGCAGCATTGCGGCAAGGCATCCAGAGTACAGAAACCGCTTTCTTACCTCGATTTTCCTAAATATCCTTATGGCGGTCATGATTGTGGCAATGTTCGTCATCGCTATGGACAGTGAAAATCCGAATATCATAAATTACCGCCAGAGAATTGTCAATGAGTATTCAAAATGGGAGCAGGAATTGACAGAAAGAGAACAGGCAGTGCGGGAGGCGGAGCGCAAATATCAGATAGAGCCATAAAAAAGATAAAAATCCTTCTAAGACACACTTTTTGCACATTTTCAGAGTATACTGATTCTATTGCAGGGTTTTAATAAAGGCAGGCAAAAGGCAATATGGAAAGGTTGAGGTTTGGATGGATAAACTAAAAATATTGGTAGTAGATGATGAGAGCCGTATGAGGAAATTGGTAAAGGATTTTCTGCTTAGAAATAATTACGAGGTTTTAGAGGCGGAAGACGGCAGTCAGGCGCTGGATATTTTTTTTGCGCAGAAGGATATTGCATTAATTATCTTAGATGTTATGATGCCTAAGATGGACGGCTGGCAGGTATGCAAAGAAGTCCGGGCGTATTCCCAAGTGCCGATTATCATGCTGACGGCCAAGTCTGACGAGCGGGACGAGCTACAGGGATTCGAACTAGGTGTGGACGAATACATTTCCAAGCCTTTTAGCCCCAAAATTCTGGTGGCGCGGGTGGAAGCAATTTTGCGGCGCACCAATCAGACGAATGCAGAGGAAATTTTAGAAGCAGGCGGCATCTCGATTAATAAAGCTGCGCATATCGTAACGCTGGATGGCAGACAAGTGGATTTAAGTTATAAAGAATTTGAGCTGTTATCCTATTTCATTGAGAATCAAGGAATTGCCCTGTCTAGGGAAAAAATTCTAAACAGTGTATGGAATTATGACTATTTCGGTGATGCAAGAACCATCGATACTCATGTGAAAAAACTGCGCAGCAAGATGGGCAATAAAGGCGATATGATTAAGACAATCTGGGGTATGGGATATAAATTCGAGGCGGAATAAAATGTATGGACATTTCCTGTGGTTTCCGTTTTCTGAAAGGGGAAGAAGGTAAAATTGAAATATTCCATTAAAAGACAATTTGCCAGCGCTTTCTGCTTTCTTACAATCGGGACGATTGTCCTGTGTTGGTTTATCAATAGTACATTTTTGGAAGATTACTATCTGAAAAATAAGCAGAGCGTTCTGATGAAAGCCTATAACTATATCAATACCGCATCTAATGAAGGCAGAATCAGTACAGAAGAATTTGATATTGAGGTTCAGATTATCTGTGGTAAAAATAACATCAGTTATATTTTGCTGGATGCAGAAACGCAGACGTTAAAAGCTTCCGCCAATGATTATGAAATCCTGAGCAGACAGTTGTTGAATAATTTATTTGGAAAAGGAAGTTATCAGAATATCCAGGTGTTGCAGGAAGAGGATAACTATACTCTCAGAATCATGCTGGATGATAGAACCAAGACGGAATATCTGGAAATGTGGGGCGTTCTGGATAATGGCAATCTGTTTATGTTCAGAAATCCGCTGGAAAGCATCAAGGACAGCGTCAAGCTGGCAAACCGTTTTCTTGCCTATGTGGGAATCGTGGGAGCAGTTTTAAGCATCATCGTCGGACTGTGGCTGTCCGGGAAAATGACCAAGCCTATCAGAGAGCTTACGCAGATATCCGAGCGCATGATTCATCTGGATTTTGATGCAAAGTACAGTGGTGACTGCAAGACGGAACTTGATTTGTTAGGGCATAATATCAATGAATTATCTTATACGCTGGAACATACGATTTCAGAGTTAAAAAGCGCCAATAACGAATTACAGAGAGATATTGAAAAGAAAAATGAAATTGACGAAATGCGTAAAGAATTTCTATCCAATGTATCCCATGAGCTGAAAACGCCGATTGCCCTTATTCAAGGATATGCGGAAGGCTTGAAAGAGGGTGTCAATGACGACGCTGAAAGCAGAGAATTTTATTGTGACGTCATCATGGATGAAGCTGTAAAAATGAATACGATGGTGAAAAAACTTTTGACACTGAATCAATTAGAGTTTGGAAACGATTCTATTACAATGGAACGGTTCGATATCGTTGCTCTGATTAAAAATTTTATCCAGTCTTCGGAAATTTTGACGAAACAAAAAGAAATATCCGTGCGTATGGAAGACTACGAGCCAATTTATGTGTGGGCAGAAGAGTTTAAGACGGAAGAAGTCTTTATGAACTATTTTACCAATGCCATCAACTATACTTTATATGAGAAAATCATCGATGTAAAACTGCAGAAAAAAGATGGCAAAGTCAGGATATCCGTTTTTAATACCGGCAATCCGATACCGGAAGAAAGCCTTGCCCATTTGTGGGAAAAATTCTATAAAGTGGATAAGGCAAGAACACGGGAATACGGCGGAAGCGGGATCGGCTTATCCATCGTTAAAGCGATTATGGAATCGATGAATCAGGCATATGGGGTTTTGAATTATGACAACGGCGTAGAATTTTGGTATGAGTTGGAGTTGGGATAGGGGAAGAAGAAACTTATATGTTTTGCCTATATCTTTTCTTTACAAAACAATTTGTCAGAAAGTAAATAATGGAGTATAATGTACAGGAAAGCGATAGGATGCTTAAAAATACAAGAATATTACCAGCAGATGGCTTTGACATGGAGGTTTATTGTGAAAAAAGTAAGTGTTTTATTATGTGGTATTGGCATTGCCTGCATTTTGACAGGATGCGGTAATACGATGCCAGAATTAACAGAAGAAGAAAATGATATCATAACGGAATATGCAGTCAGCCTATTATTAAAATATGATAAAAATTATAACAGCAGACTGATTGACTTAGCGGCTTATGAAGAAGAGCAGGAT
>JAMPHJ010000046.1 GCA_023663465.1 Muribaculaceae bacterium
ATAGGAATGGAATCCGCCAGAAGATATTCTTCTGAGACAGTAAGAGGCGCCCGTTTTTATAAGGGCAGCGCCAAAAGTTTGATGAATGGAAAGAGAAACGGATTTCTTGGAAACTTTTGGGGAATGGAAAGAGAGGCAGAAGATGCCAATAAGAGTAGGAATGCGCAAACTACTCTGCAAGATGTATCGCTTCATTTTCAGAACCTGTCGAATACCGGCAGGATTACGATGAGTACACAGAATGGGGATGCCAGAGAAAATATCCGGCGGCATTGTATGAATTTTCTGGTGTATCTGCTGTTTGGCAGGGATCACAAGAAAGAGCTGGATGAGATGTTGGGTGGGAATGAAAGTAGTAGTTCCTCTTTAGCCCAATCGGGGAATCAGTCAAGTTATGGTATTGAGAATCTGTACTATCACAGCGAGTCGGAAACCACGTCTTTTTCTACCACAGGCGTCGTGAAAACAGCAGATGGCAGAGAAATCAGTTTCGGGCTGGAGCTGGAGATGAGCAGGAGTTTCACCGAATATTATGAGGAAAAGTATGAGCTTGGGACAATCAACTATACGGATCCTCTGGTGATTAATCTGGATGGCAATATTGCGGAGCTTTCGGATCAGAAATTCTATTTTGATTTGGACTGCGACGGTGAGGAAGAGGAAATTTCTTCTTTGCAGGCAGGCAGCGGCTTTCTCGCCCTGGATTTGAATGAAGACGGTGTTATTAATGATGGAAGCGAGCTGTTTGGAACGAAATCCGGCAATGGTTTTTCCGATTTGGCGCAATATGACACAGACGGAAACGGCTGGATAGATGAAGACGACGAGGTCTTCCACAAGCTGTTAATCTGGTCGAAGGATGAAGAAGGAAACGATAAGCTGTATCGTCTGGCAGAAGCGGGTGTAGGAGCGATTTGTCTGCAGAATGCGCGAACAGAGTTTGCCCTCAATTCCATGGAAGATAATCATAACAACGGTGTGATTAGGAATACTGGTATTTTCTTATATGAGAACGGCGGCGTCGGAACCGTGCAGCATCTGGATCTGGCGCGCTAGTGAAAGAATGCCGTAAGAACAGGTATTCTTCGTGTCACCTCTACATACAATGAAAAGAGGTGTCCTATGAATTTATTTAGAATCGTCCGAAAAAAAGCAAACAGAAGGGAGTATGCAGACAGTCCGCTGCGGATTGCCGGAACCGCCCTTTTGTTTGTTTTTTTACTGCCTTATGTCATCGCCTGCCTGTGGGGGCATATCGGGGAAGAGACGGAGTCTGTCTTTGTTCATGAGAAAGAAGAAGAGAATCTGGCGGATATGCGCTATCAGGTGCGGATAGCGGCGGATTGGGGGAGCAGGGAAATGTCCATGCAGGAATATCTGATTCGCAAGCTGGAAATCGTGCTTCCCGAAAGCGAGGAAGGAGCGGCGTATGAAATAGAAGCGTTGAAGGCGCAGGCGGTTCTGCTTAGGACCCAGCTTTGGGCGCTTTTGCTATCAGGAGAAGACCCTCTGACATTGGAAGATAATGCACTCTTATATCATGCGACGCAGGAGCCCATAGAAAAGGCGGGGGAATTGTATGAAAAAGCAGTGTATGAGACGGACGGTATTTTCTTAGCTTATGAAGGTGCACCTGTAAAAGCGGCTTTTTTCCCGGTCAGCAACGGGCAGACGAGGACAGCGGCGGAAGTCTGGCAGCAGGATAGTTATCCTTATCTAATCAGTGTCGCCTGCAAGCAGGATATTTTAGCCAAAGATTATCAGAGCCAAGTGATGGTATCTAAGAAGGATTATTGTAAGAAATTAAAGGAATTGTTTGGGGAAGAGGAAATAGAATGGGAAACATGGAAAGAGCCGGCATTTGTTTATGACAGCGCAGAATATGTGACAGAAGTGTCATTTCCCAACCAGTCCTGCAGCGGGGAGGTTTTTCGGAATGCGTTTGGACTTTCATCCGCCAGTTTCCGGGCGCAGTGGAAGGAAGATTCCGTTATTTTTCAGGTCAGGGGAGTGGGTCACGGTTTTGGCATGAGTCAGTATGGGGCGAACGACAAGGCGGCGGAGGGGGAAAGCTTTGATAAGATTTTGAAGGATTACTTTTTTCAGGCAGAATTACTAAAAATTGAATAATCTGTCAGATTCGGGAAAGACTAACACCACAATACGAATTTCAGGAGGCAAAGTGAAAAGTATGAGTATGAGAAGAAATAGAAATGGTGTAAGTAAAGAACGAATCATTATGTTAGTTTCATCAGCGTTAGTGCTTACTGCGCTTACAGTCACAGGCGTGGTTGTCAGAAGCAGCCGTCAGGACAGTGAGGAAAGTAACGTGGTAGATTTGAGCGCTATCGAAAGCGGCACCTTAGAAGGCGCAGAAAACGTAACGTCCGACACGGATATCAGCGCTCTTTTCGCCGATGTAGGAACGGATGATCTGGATTATGACCCAAGTTTCCAAGAGGCAAACTCCGATAGGGTAGAGAATGCGGAAAATGGACAAGAAAAGACAAGCCAGGAAAAGACAGGTCAGGAAGAAACAGAGCAAGGCAAGATAGGACAAGAAAAGACGGGTACAGAAAACGGAACGAAAGAATCGGAAGGAAAATCCGACGAAGCAGCGGGGCAGTCCGCCCAGGGAACTGACGAGGGACAAAAAGACGCTAAAGAATCCGATAATAAGGATACCAATGGGAAAACAAAGGAACAGTCCCAGAAAGAATCCGATAAAAAGGAATCCAATCAAAAAGAAGACGAAGGTATGATAGACGAGACCAAAGAAACCTCGGCGCAGGAACCGGAAGATACGGAAGCGATTGCCACGACCGTGCAGCCCGTTCTGGATTTTACGGATGAAGATGCGCTTGTATGGCCGATTGTGGGCAATATTCTGCTGAATTACAGCATGGATAAAACCATTTATTTTCCTACCCTGCAGCAATATAAATACCATCCTGCCATCGTGATTTCGGCATCGGAAGGCGAAACCATTACGGCGGCAGCGGACGGAAGGGTGACTTCTGTAGCTTATGATAGGGAACTTGGAAATATTGTCGTCATGGATTTAGGCAATCAGTATGAGCTGACGTATGGACAGCTGGATAATATCACGGTGAGCGAGGGCAGCTATGTGGCGACGGGCGATATCATCGGCAATGTGGCGGCGCCGACGAAATATTACAGCACGGAAGGCGCGAATGTCTATTTTAAGCTGACGAAAGAGGGACAACCTGTTAATCCACTGGGAAAATTGAAGGAATAGCGTATGAAGGGAGCATGCTGTAAAAATGCTGACAATCATTCATGGAAATATAAAGACGATGACGGGCGTGGATTATGAGGACGGTTTCGTGAGGATTGAAAGGGGCAGAATCAGCGCGGTGGGCGATATGAGTATCTGCCCCGGACAGAAAGAAGGCGGGAAGGTAATCGACGTCAAGGGCAGCTGGGTCATGCCGGGATTGATAGAAGCGCACTGCCATATGGGCATTACGGAAGAAAAAAAGGGAATGGAAGGCGACGACTGTAATGAAAACGTAGACCCGATTACCCCCTATCTACGCGCCATCGACGCGATTAATCCGATGGATGCGGCGTTTGATGACGCGCTGCGGGCGGGCATTACCTCGGCGATGATAGGACCGGGGAGCTCAAATGTGGTAGGCGGTCAGTTTGTGTTCTTAAAAACGCATGGCAGGTGCATTGATAACATGATTGTCAAAATGCCAGCAGCGATGAAAATTGCCTTCGGAGAAAATCCGAAGGTAAATTTTTCCGGGCAGAATTGTTCTCCCGCAACCAGAATGGCAATTGCGGCGATGCTGCGGCAGGAGCTTTTTCAGGCGAAGGCATATCAAAAGAAGCGCAGTGAGGATAAAGAGCAGGAAAAAGATTTCCGCTACGAATGCTGGCTGCCCGTCTTAGAAGGGAAGATTCCATTAAAGGCGCATGTACACCGGGCGGACGATATTCTGACCGCCATACGGATTGCCAAGGAGTTCGGGCTTGGTATGACGCTGGATCATTGCAGCGAAGGACATCTGATTGCCGAAGAAATCAAAGACAGCGGCTTTCCGGCAATCCTTGGGCCGGATATGGCAAGCCGGAATAAAATCGAAGTGCAGAATATGGCGTTTAAGACAGCGGGTATCCTGAATCAGGCGGGGGTCTGTATCGCAATTACGACCGACCATCCCGTATCCATGATACAGTTTCTGCCAATCTGCGCGGGTCTGGCGGTAAAATCCGGTCTGCCAATGGAAGAAGGGCTGCGTGCCATTACGATAAATCCGGCGAAAATCTGCGGCGTTGCGGACAGAGTTGGAAGCCTGGAAATCGGGAAAGACGGGGATATCGCCATCTTTAACGGCAATCCGATGGAAGTATTTGGCAGGACATTATGCACGATAATAGAAGGAAAAATTGTATATTGTGATGAAGATGCGGATATTTTGTGGTAGAATATTTCTGGAAAGAATGTGTTGCATATGAGCGACGTTGAAAGGAAACAAGGTTACGGGATGAGAAAGAGATATTTTCGCAATATCATAGCGTCCGTATTATGCGTGGGGCTGTTGTCTGGCTGCGCGGAGATAGACGGATTTTTTACCGCAGGGGAAAAACAGGAAGATGAAATCGCCAGTCTGGGGCTGACGCCGGAATTTGACTATGAGGTGCCAAAGAATCTGCCGGATATCATGGTCAATCAGCTCGGCTATGCGATAGATGGGAATAAGATTGCAGTATTTCGGGGAGAGATACTGCCCGATACATATGCATTAATTGATGCGCAGACGGAAGAAACCGTATATCAGGGGCAGATTGTGTCAAAAGGCTATAACGAAACGACGAAAGAGGAAATCAGCTACGGCGACTTTACGGAATATCAGGTTCCAGGAAGTTATTATTTACAGGCGGATATTATCGGGCGCTCCTATCCGTTTGTGATTGCGGACAACCCTTATGAGAGTGTTTTTAACGAGGCGCTGAAGCAGTATTATTATAACCGCTGCGGCTTCATGCTTTCTGCGGAGCTGGCGGGGGAAGCGGCGCATGGCGCCTGCCATACGAAGAGCGCCGGATTGATAGAAGATACGACGGTGGAGTTAGATGTTTTAGGCGGATGGCATATGGATGAACTCGGAAGAAGAGACGTGCTGAAAGGGTGCCATACCATCAATAGTCTGCTGCTTGCCTATGAATTATATGGAGAAGTTTTTACGGATGATGTCGGCATCCCGGAAAGCGGTAACGCAGTACCGGATGTGCTGGATGAAGTCAGATACGAGATAGACTGGCTTTTAAAAATGCAGGATACAGTCAGCGGCGCGGTTTACTCCAAAGTCACCGTGATTGACAATGAGACGGCGGCATATGCGTTGTATGTAGAGCCTGTCACGATGGATGCAACCATTCATTTTGCCGCTGCGATGGCGAAGTTTAGTTATCTGTACCAGACCTATGATTTGACATTTGCCAACCAGTGTCTGAAGGCGGCGGACAGGGCGTATCGCTATGCCGGTAAATATATAGACGATGTCGATGCAGAGGATTATTTTTATGCGGCGGCGGAATTGTACCGGGCGACCGGTTCTTATGGGTATCGGAAAGCGGCGCAGGATTATCTCGCCGGCGTGGAAAGTCTGGATATCGAAAATGACGCCGTATTCTGGGGCTGCGTCACTTATCTGTCCACGAAACAGAAAGTGGACATGGAGCTGTGCAACCGGCTCATATCCGTGTTATTGTCCGATGTGGAACAGATATCCTATGCTTCTAAAAGCTCAAAATATCTGACCGAGGGAAACAAAGAGCAGAGCAACAACAGTGAATTGTTACAAAAAATGACACGAATGTCAGTTGTAGACCATATTATTACGAATCATGAATATACTACCGTGTTAGAAAACCACCTGCACTATTTCATGGGCAGGAATGCGGAGTCAATTAGTTACATCGATGGGGTAGGAAGCAGAAATTATCAGGCAGTAGATGCAAAAACGGGAATTATGAAACAAAGCGACTTGAATGCGGAGCTGATTCTATTGATGAGCGCGGTGCTGGCGGAGTAGAGGGCGGGAAAATAAAGGATGCAAAAATAGTTTTTTTATGTTATCATAGCTAAGAAACAAAAGTAAAAATAGGAGCAAAGATAAAGATGAAAATCATAGGGCTTTTTTTCCCGGCGTTTATTAGTCTTTCCATCAGATGCGCGAGAGATAAAAAATTTTCTTTGCGGACGGCGTCGGCGGTGGTTACATATGGGATTTATACATTGGTAAACGTTTTATTGGCAACAATTATCATTACATACGGTCTTAACGTGTCCGGCGTAACGGCCGATGCGTTAGACAGTTTTCCCTTTTTTACGAAGTATATGGTAATTGCGGTAATTCTGGCTGTGTGTGTACCATATTTAGAAGAAATGGTTAGGAAATATATTCATATCAAGTTAACGGTGAAGGGTGAATCGCATCATGATAAAAAAGAGTAAAGTGATACAAAAGTGCATTGGCAGTATTTTCCTGTTTCTGATTGTCTTCTTTTGTCTGCTTTTAATAAAGTCTGCGGACTGGTTTCTGGATAATTTCGGCGGCGTTAGTTTTTCCATTGTAGTATATCAGCTTTTTTCACCGATGAAGGGGACGGGCGCGGGGATGCTTGAGGATTATTGCCATTCCTGCCTGTATCATTCGATTTCGTTAAGCTTAATGTTCCTTGTTGTTTATAGGATATATGACATTCTGTTAGGGGTTCTGGTTTTAGAATTTGACGTCCGTATTGGGAAAAAAGAAATTCATTTCCATCTCGGCAATCGTTTCCGGCTGATTAGTGAAAGGTTTATCTTAGGCGCAGGGTTTGTGCTATCATGTATAATCCTCTGGCAAAGGGCGGTATTGGTGGGTATTCCGTCATGGGTAGAGAGTATCACAAATACTTCCGAGATTTATGAAAAGGAGTATGTAGACCCGGAAGAGGTATCCATTACATTTCCGGAGAAAAAGAGGAATCTGCTGTTGATTTATATGGAGTCTATGGAAGCAACGTATGCGTCCACAAGTGCGGGGGGGGCAAACCGGACAATTACATACCGGGGCTTACGCGTCTTGCAGAAGATAATATCTCTTTTTCCAATGATGATGATTTGGGAGGAGCCGGATACTGTACGAGTACCAGCTGGACAATGGGCGGACTGCTGGCGAGTTCATCCGGCGTGGACTACAAACTGCCGGGCGATGGGAACGATGCCGGGGACCATGAAGAGTTTCTTCCGGGTTTAACGGCAATGGGAGATATTTTAGAGGCGGCAGGTTATCGGAATTATTTTATGTGCGGCTCAGATGCTGCCTTTGGAGGACGTCTGGATTTTTTCAATCAGCATGGAAATTACGATATCCTGGATTATTATGGCGCCATCGAAGCTGGCGTGATACCGGAGGACTATTATGTATTCTGGGGGATGGAAGATAAACACCTGTACGAATATGCTAAACGGGAGCTTACGGAAATCGCCAATGAGAATGAACCTTTTAATTTTACAATGCTGACTGCGGATACGCATCATTCCGACGGGTATGTGTGCGAGCTATGCGGTGATGAGTATCCAGAACAATATAGCAACGTGATAGCATGCGCCGACCGACAGGTGTGTCAGTTTCTTGAATGGGCGCAGACACAGGACTGGTACGAGAACACGACGGTGATTATCACTGGCGACCATTGTAGTATGAAGGCTGATTTCTGGGCTGATATCGGGGATTACCGCAGGACGATCTATAATTGTTTTATCAATTTACCAGATTCACTTACGGCAAAGCAGACTACAAACCGGGAGTTTTCCATACTGGATATGTTTCCTACGATATTAACGGCAATGGGCGCGGAAATAGAGGGGGAAAAACTGGGATTGGGAACCAACCTGTTTTCGGAGGAATTGACGCTTCCGGAAAAAATGGGACGGGGTGAAATGAATAAAGAATTGGAGCTGTATTCGGATTATTATTACGCACACTTTATCATTGGGAATCGATAGGGCGTAAAAAAGAGCCGGCTTTTACACCAGCTCTTTATTCTTAAAATAAGTTTCCTTAATCGTTTCCTGGACGGTTACATGAATGCGTTTCTTTTCTTCCCGCGTCATATCCTTCATATAAATCGGCTTGCCATATTCGAGGACGACATGCGCTTTCTTGATGCGGGGAAGATGGTCTTCAAAAATAGCGGCGGCGTTATTGATACTCATGGGGACAATCGGACAACCGGTCTTTTCCGCGATTTTGAAGCTGCCCGCATGGAAGGGCATAAACGTATCGTTGACCCGGTTTCTCGTGCCTTCCGGGAAGATACAGATGGATATGCCGGAATTTATTTTTTCGATGCCTTCCAGAATGGTTTTCATGCCTTGTTTGAGGTCGTTCCTGTCTAGGAACAGGCAGTGTAAGTATTTCATCCAGTCGCGCAGCAGCGGATAGCGCAGCATTTCTTTCTTGGCAATGTAGCCTGTAGGTCTTGGAACCCGGATATAAGTAATCAGGATATCGAAATAGCTCCGGTGATTGCCGATATATAGTACCGGTTCATCTTTGGGAACGTTTTCTTCCCCGATAACCGTGACGTCGGCGCCGGCGATGAACAGGCAGCCGCGAAACGCCCAGTTGACGATGGCAAGGGAGCTGCGGCTTTTTAACTCCATATTAAACTTACCGATAATAAATTCCGCGATTAACAGCGGAATGCTGCAGACTAGAAACAATAATACGAACAGTACCAGGATTATAAACCGAATCATACCGTAACCATGCCTTTCCCTGCCCTCTGGGCTCGCGCAATACATTCATTTTCTTATTATAACGAAATTCTGTTTTTTAATCAATAGGAATAGACCTTTCTGTTTCATAATAAAATGAGTAATAACGAAAGTGTATCACAAAGCGGATACATGGATATGGAATGGAAAGGAAACATGAGGATGAGTGAATTGGGAAAAAGGCTCTGCAGCGTCTGCCTTGTCGGTTTGATGTGCATGAGTATACTCGCGTGCGGGGCGAAACAGGACCCGATGGAAAAAGTGAAAGATTTAGAGTTTAGTGTGATTGCTGAAGATAAATTGCCGGAAGAGTTACTGACGTTAATCGAGGAAAAGAAGAACGCGTCTTTTAAAATGACTTTTCAGGATCAGGGTTTTCTCTATATCTGCGTGGGTTATGGCGAACAGGAAACGGGGGGCTACAGCATAGCGGTCAACGAGCTGTATGAAACTACTAACGCAATCTATATCGATACCAATCTGATTGGACCGAATGCTGAGGAAAAAGGAAAGCTTGCGCCTACTTACCCCTATGTCGTAGTGAAGACAGAATATGTGGATAAGCCAGTGGTCTTTGATTAGGTTTTATGGTAAGATATACATAACCCCACTTAAAGATATTTTACGGGGAAGAGAAAGGCATGGTTATTCCTATGATTTATATTATCAATGGCTATCTGATAGACCCTGAGTCGGGTATAGAAGCATACCGCAATCTTTTGATACGGGACGGTAAAATTGTCAGGATTGTGGAGCGGGGGACGCCGCTGTCTGACTTGGAGCATGATATTGCCGGAAGGCAGAATATCGCTAGGGAAGCGGAAACGGAAACGACGAAGCCGAAGACAACAGGAATGGAAGCGGCAGAAATCATTGACGCCGCCGGCTGCATCGTTGCGCCGGGACTTGTGGACGGTCATGTGCATTTCAGAGATCCCGGCTATACCTACAAGGAGGATATCGAAAGCGGGGCGCGGGCTGCGGCAAAAGGCGGTTTTACCACGGTCGTGCTGATGGCTAATACGAATCCGCCTGTGGATAGCGAGGAAACGCTGACCTATATCCTGCAAAAAGGGGCAAAAACCGGTCTTCATATTCATAGCTGCGCCAATGTGACGATGGGAATGCAGGGGCAAAAGCTTGTGGACATGGAAAAATTGAGCCGGGCAGGGGCAGCAGGTTTTACGGACGATGGAAAACCGATTCTGGAAGAAAAAGTCTTGCGGGAGGCGCTGCAAAGGGCAGCGAAACTTGGCAAGCCCGTCAGTCTGCACGAGGAAGACCCGGCGTATATTACGAATAACGGCATTCATGCCGGGGCTGCGTCCGCGCATTTTGGCATCGGCGGTTCGATGCGGGAAGCGGAAATTCGTATGGTGGAAAGGGATATCAGAATCGCCATGAAAGAAGAGGCGGATTTACTGATTCAGCATATCAGCACGAAGGAAGCCGTAGAGCTTGTAAGAGAAGCGAAAAAGCGGGGCGGGCGCATTTATGCGGAGGCTGCGCCCCATCATTTTACACTGACGCAGGAGGCTGCGATCAAACACGGTACGCTGGCGAAAATGAATCCGCCGCTGCGGGAAGAGGACGACAGGCTGGCGATTATTAAGGGGCTGCAAGACGGTGCCATCGACATGATTGCCACCGACCACGCACCCCATAGCAGCGAAGAGAAGGCGAAACCGATTACGGAAGCGCCAAGCGGTATCATCGGACTGGAAACGGCGTTGTCACTGGGGATTCGGGAGCTGGTGAATCCGGGCTATCTGACGATGAAGGAACTGATAGGGAAAATGAGTCTTGCGCCCGCCCGGTTTTACCGGCTGGACGCAGGATATCTCGCAGAAGGCGGCCCGGCGGATGTAACGATTTTTAAAAAAGATGCAGTCTGGACCGTCAGACGGGATGAATTTGCATCCAAGGCGGAAAATTCCCCTTTTATCGGCGAAAAAATGCCGGGGGTAGTCACGCATACGTTATGCGGCGGAAACGTCGTTTACCGGAGAGAGGATTGAAATTGACGAGGCAGCATGAATATGAAAAGAATAAGACAGCAGAGAGAAAGAAATGATTGACGCTAGAAAGGTATGGTATTAAAATGCCGCAGAAGAAAAAGACGATTGTGACAGTTGTGTCACAAAAACAAATTGCAGAACAGATTTATGATATGTGGCTGGAAACAGATTTGGCACAAAATGCGCGTCCCGGACAATTCGTGGCGGTTTATCCTAAGAACGCCGCTACGCTGTTACCAAGACCAATTAGTATCTGTGAGACGGATAAAGAAAAGAACAGGCTGCGGCTTGTTTACCGTATCGCAGGGCAGGGGACGAAAGAATTTGCCACTTACCGGACGGGGGACAGCGTAGCAGTGCTAGGCGTTTTAGGGAACGGTTTCCCGCTTGAGAGGGCGGAAGGAAAAGAAGCATTCCTGATAGGCGGCGGCATCGGAATCCCGCCGATGTTACAGTTGGCGAAGGAGTTACAAGCGGAGAAAAAAATCATCGTCGGTTATCGGAACAGTGATTTATTTCTGGAAAAGGAATTGGAGCAGAACGGACAGCTCTATATCGCTACAGAGGATGGAAGTGTGGGGAGCCGGAGCACTGTGATGAATGCCATAGAGGAGCATCAGCTACATGCGGATATCATCATGGCATGCGGACCGATGCCGATGTTGCGTGCCATCAAAAACTATGCCCAGGAAAAAGGCATCGAAGCGTATCTGTCTTTAGAAGAGCGGATGGCGTGCGGGGTAGGCGCCTGTCTGGGCTGCGTCTGTAAGACAAAAGAGGTGGACCATCATTCCCATGTGCACAATGCGCGCATTTGTACGGATGGTCCGGTATTTGAAGCAAACGAGGTGGATATCTGATGAATACAAAGGTGACAATCGCGGGCGTTACATTGAAAAATCCGGTTATGACCGCATCCGGGACTTTTGGCTCTGGCATGGAGTATTGTGATTTCGTAGATTTGAATAAGTTGGGCGCCGTCGTGACCAAAGGCGTCGCCAATGTAGCGTGGCAGGGGAATCCCACGCCGCGGGTGGCGGAAGTGTACGGCGGTATGCTCAATGCCATCGGATTACAGAATCCGGGCATAGATGTGTTTATCGAAAGGGATATTCCCTTTTTACAGAAATACGATACGAAAATGATCGTCAATGTCTGCGGCAAAACCGCGGAAGACTATCTGGAAGTGGTGGAACGGCTTGCAAATCAGCCGGTGGATTTACTGGAAATCAACGTATCCTGCCCGAATGTCAAAGAGGGCGCGATTGCCTTTGGACAGGACGCCAAGTGTCTGTATGAAATTACTTCTAAGATTAAGAAGAAGGCGAAGCAGCCCATTATCATGAAGCTGACGCCCAACGTAACGGATATTGCGGAAATGGCGCGGGCGGCGGAAGCGGCGGGAGCCGATGCGGTTTCTTTGATTAATACGATTACAGGGATGAAAATCGACGTCCATCGCCGGAAATTCGTGCTTGCCAATAAGACCGGCGGTATGTCGGGACCGGCGATTAAGCCGATAGCGGTGAGAATGGTATATCAGGCGGCGAAGGCGGTAAGCATTCCGGTCATCGGCATGGGCGGCATCGCCACGGCGGAAGATGCGATAGAGTTTCTGCTGGCGGGCGCTGCGGCAGTGGCGGTGGGCGCTATGAATTTCGTCAACCCCTATGCCACGATGGAAATCGTAGACGGCATAGAAGACTATATGCGCAGATATGGAATCGAAGATATCGCAGAGCTGATTGGAGCGGTAGAATCCTAGGCATACAGTGAGTCAATAACCCAGATGCAGGCAGCCGCCTGACTCGCTGCTCTCGGGAATAACAGTCATACATTACCTTCATGCGGCATACAATACAATAAGTATACGCATGGAGGTATTTTTGTGGAATTAGTGAAAAAAAAGATACATATGGACCGCATCGCCAATACGGCGGGAACCCAGATGGTATTGGAAGAGGATGTAAATATATCGGATAACCGGCCGGACGCAAGTCATCTGATTACCGCCAAAGGGGATGTCATGGTAGATGAAATCCGCGTAAATGACGACCGTGTCAGTTTGAAGGGCAGGCTGCAGGTACAGATTCTGTATCTGACGGAAGAGGAGGGCATGTGCGCCAGTATGGAAGCGGACATTCCTTTTGAAGAAAAAATCAATATGGAGGGCGTCCATAACGGCGACACCGTAGTGCCATCCTGGAAAATCGAGGATTTGAGCGTGGGACTGATTAATTCCCGAAAGCTGAGCGTACAGGCGATGATTTCCTTTGCGCTGGAGCTGGAAGAAAAAGTAGAGCAGGAGGCGGCAGTGGATATCTACCATGAAGAACCCGTGGAATACCGCAAGCAGACCTATCCGCTCTTGCAGATGGCGGTTAATAAGAAAGACATTTTCCGAATCAAAGAGGAAATGGAGCTGCCAGGCAATCTGCCAAACGCATTCCAGATTGTCTGGTACAGCATTACCCTCAACAACATGGAGTTCAAGACGCTGGATGAAAAAATTGCATTGCAGGGCGAAATGAAAGCCTTTTTCCTCTATGAAGGGGAGGGCGATGAGGATAAAACGCTGTGGTATGAAAATACCGTGCCTTTCAGCGGCATGATTGAGTGTCATGGATGCCGGGAAAACATGGTGCCGGATATCCGCTATACGACGTCTCAGTGCAGTGTGGAAATCAAAGCGGATTTCGATGGGGAAGAGCGGATTTTTTCGGTAGAAAATGTATTGGATTTGGATATCCGTCTCTATGAAGAAGAGAATCTGGAAGTGCTGTCGGATATCTACGGCGTGGCGAAAGAAATCGAAGCGGTGACGAGTGAAGTGCCCCTAAAGAGTCTCTTGATGCATGGAAGCGGGAAATGCAAAGCGGCGGACCATGTCAGAATCCAGGATACGGAAATGCATATGTACCAGCTATTGCATAGCGAAGGGGAAATCCAGATAGAAGAACAGAGCGTGGTGGAAAACGGGATTGCTGTTACCGGGACGCTGCAGGTGACGACGATTTACCTTTGTACCAACGGGCAGAACACCATCTATGCGACTAGGAGTCCATTGCCTTTCGAGTGCCTAATCGACGTGCCGGATATCACGCCTTCGGCGGTCTATCATATTCACTGGAGTTTAGAGCAGCTTAGCGTGACGATGCTGGATAGCGATGAACTGGATATCAAGGCGGCGCTTAAATTCGATGCGCTTGTTTTCACGACGACGAAGAAAAATCTGATTACGGATATCAAAGTGGCGGATTTGGATATGGCGAAAATCAGCGAACTGCCCGGTATTGTGATTTATATCGCAGGAACAGGCGATACCCTATGGGATATCGGAAAGAAATATTATGTACCGATTGCCCAGCTAAAAGAAGTCAACGAGCTTGTTTCAGAAGAAATC
This sequence comes from Muribaculaceae bacterium, assembly GCA_023663465.1. Classification (GTDB taxonomy): domain Bacteria; phylum Bacillota; class Clostridia; order Lachnospirales; family Lachnospiraceae; genus UBA3282. Next base: position 14,225 of record JAMPHJ010000046.1, read on the forward strand.
AAGGCGGGAGATAAAATTTTGGTAGTAAAAGGTGTTTTCTAAAAAAATCCGGATAGAAGTCGCAATAAGATTTCTATCTGGATTTTTCAAGATAATCACAAGCAATTTTCTTATTTTTTCTTTTTGCAGGTTTTACTTTTTGAAAATATGTGATATGATAAATAAGTAGCGTTTAGATCGTAGAAGTTTAATGATTACTTAGCAGCTATTTTTTTGCGGCAATTTTTGAAATGGAGAACGATATGAAACGTAAAGGGCACAAACATAAGGAATCTTTTTCCGTACTTCTGATATCCAATACGGGTAAGAACAACAGAAAATTTCATATTTCGCGGGCAGTTCTTCGTCTGCTTGTTGTTTTGTTTGTCCTGCTTTGCGCTGCCGTAGGACTGATGGGATGGATGATTTACAGGATTCATCCTTCGAGTGGCATGCAAAAAGAGTTGAATGCGCAGATTGCCTCTAAGGAAGAGACGATTAAACAGTTAGAGACGGAAAAGACAGATTTAATGGAAGAGAAACAGATATTGGAGCAGGAAAATGAAACATTGCGTGCTGCTGTCGAGAGCGCCAGGGAAGAAGAGGCAGCGGAGCCGGAGCCTGTGAAAGAAAGTGAGTCCATGATTCCACGCCGTTATCCATCTTCGGGAATCAGCGCTGTATTGGCTCCTTATTCTGAGGAAACGCCTTATCTTTCCATCAATACCCATATAGAAGGGAATATTATTGCAACAGGCAGCGGCGTGATTGTATCGGTTACATCCGACGATACCTATCCTGTGATTATAGAAGTAGAACATGAAAAAGGTTATAAGAGCCGCTATATGTGCCGCCAGGAAGCGGAAGTGCTGACGAGCGAGGGCGCGTTGGTGGAAGCGGGCGATACGTTATTTACGATTACAGTAGACGATACGCAGCTGGACTATCAGATTACCTTTGAAGGAGAGCCGATAGATCCGCTGACGGTGATAGAAGCAAAAGGGTAAAAAAGAGGAGGATACAATTATGATGAAAAAAAGTAAGACGTCCAATTCAGGGGACGCAAGGGCAAAAGTAGGTACGCTGATTGGGAAAGGCGCGATATTTGACGGTGATTTGTCCGCGCCCGAAACCGTCTGCATAGATGGAACCCTGAACGGCAACTGCGACTGCAAAGAGCAGTTAATCGTCGGCATCGACGGACAGATTAAAGGCGATATCACCGCCCAGAGTGTGCTGATATCGGGCAAGGTAGAGGGCGATATCGTAGCCAACGGCAAAATTGAGTTGCTTTCCACCGGCAAAATCGTCGGCAATATTTCCGCCAAATCCCTTGTCATCGACGAGGATGCATGCTTTGACGGAAGATGTACGATGACGGCGGAATCATCTACCTATACGGCGAATAACAAAACAGCCGACGATGCGGATAAACAGAATAAAGACAACGCTTCCGGCGAGTCCACAGACAATAATAATAAAGATAATAACAATAATTATAAGAAAAAATAAAGCGGATGTTATAGGCGGACATAGATTTGTCATGGAAGGTGCACAGAATCGGAAAATATTTCTATTTTGCCCTAATTTTTTAGGAAAAACGGTTCGATATAGTATGTAGAAACAGCAGACTTTCGGTCTGCGTAATCAGTGATTTTAAATTTCCAAGGAGGGATAAGCATGAGTGTAAACGGAGTTACAGGTGCAACTAGCGCCTATGAGGCTTATCAGACAAGCCAGCCCACATCTACTACCAAAGCAACAGAAGAACAAACCAAGACAGAATCAGCGTCTACGAGCACAGAAGCAGGCGTTGTTTATGAGCCGGGCAAAGATGCAGAGACGGCAACGAGTTCTGTAAAGAAAACCTACACCCAGAATACGGAACTGATTGCTAAATTAAAAGCAGATCAACAGAATAGACAGCAGCAGCTGCAGAATATCGTAGAGCAGTTGATGACCAAACAGGGTCAGACTTATAATAATGCAAACGGAATCTGGAGCATTCTTGCCGGCGGTAAACTGGAAGTAGACCCCGTTACCCAGGCACAGGCGCAGAAAGATATCGCAGAAGACGGATACTGGGGCGTAGAACAGACGTCCAATCGTATTATTGATTTTGCGACCGCACTGACAGGCGGTGACCCGGATAAGATTGAAGAAATGCGGGAAGCATTCAAAAAAGGTTATAAACAGGCAGGAAGCACCTGGGGCGGAGACTTGCCGGAAATTTCCCAGAGAACATACGACGCTGTTATGGAGAAGTTTGATAAGCTGAAAGAAGAAGCAGGGCTTACGACGGAGAATTAAAAGATAGCGAATGAGGCGGGAACCCTTGACAGGAAAGGAAGACTTTTTTGTCAAGGGTTTTTCATAGATAATTGTGTAAGCGATTTTCTTGTGTTACAGATTCTTGGAATATGTCATAGCCTTTTTACTGAGTTCACGAACGCTAAGCCCTTCATCTAAAGATTCCTGATGCCATTTCGTATAATCAAAGGGTTCGCTGTTTATTAAAACGATAAATCTTTCTGCATCAACATACCCTAATTTAGAAATTAGTGCATTGATGCCTTCCTGTTTAACAACGGTATCTGTTTTCATCTTTATCCCTCCATTTCATTTACAAAAATAATAGGATTTACAATTTTAATTTCCGGTATCGGAGTGTTGAGTAATTTTTTGTCGGTAGTTAAATAATATTCACAATGGGCAGCTACGGCGCAGGAAATGTGTAAAGCATCATAAGTCTTTATTCCTTTTGCGGTGAGTGACTCTGCAAATAAAAGGATATCCTCGGTTTCTTCAGTAACACAGAAAGAAGAAATCTCTTTCCAAGGAGCGATAGCAAGACGCTTTTCTTCATATGGATTTTTCCCATTTTCATAATCTAAGATGTATGACCAGACTAAATCATAGGTGCCTTCTTTGATTTTGGCTTGAATATATAATTTTGCCTGCGCTTCAAGATGAATCTTGATTTGGCTTTGGTCATCAAAAGGTCTGTTGTAGCAACAATTATCCAGATAGATTTTCAATATGGTTTCACCGTCCTTTTATTCTTGTTTCATCAAGTATAACATAAAATAGGCATTACGAAAATGGAAATCTTGACAAAGGGCAAGGGATTGTATAAAATAAAGTACAATCTATGGAATGGATACTGTATACAAAAAGATATCCGTGGACAAAAGCGGAGCCGGTAAAAATGAAATACTGGAAATCAGGGAACTGTGAAAGGGCGTTATGGAGCGAATCACGAAGAAGGCGTATGCCAAAATTAATCTGGGGCTGGATGTGCTGCAGCGCAGGGAAGACGGCTATCATGAAGTGAAGATGATTATGCAGACGGTGGATATTTATGATACGCTGGTATTTGAGAAAAAAGCGGAGCCGGGCGTTGTTTTGAAGATTGATAAAGAAGGACTTTCTGCGGGCGCGGATAATTTAATCTGCCGCGCGGCAAATCTGCTCTTACAGGAAGCGGGCGTCGGGCAGGGCGTAGAAATTTCCTTGGAAAAAAGGATTCCGATTGCGGCAGGTATGGCAGGTGGAAGCGCGGACGCGGCGGCAACGCTTCTGGGACTAAACGAGCTGTTTTCGCTTGGATATACGCTGGAACAGTTACAGGCGCTTGGTGTGACTTTGGGGGCGGATATCCCTTATTGTCTGTTGGGAGGCACAGCCTTGGCACAGGGAGTCGGGGAGATTCTGACACCACTGTCAGAACCGCCACAGTGTATTTTGACGATTGCTAAGCCAGATATCGATGTGTCCACGAAATTTGTCTATGAAAACCTACATGCAGACACGCTGCCCTGGCACCCGGATATCGACGGGATGATACAGGCAATCCGGGAAGGAAATCTGGACGGGATTGCAGAAAGGCTGGGAAATGTGCTGGAAACCGTAACCGTGCGGGAATATCCCATCATTGACAAGATAAAAGACCTGATGCTGGAAAAAGGCGCAAAAAATGCGCTGATGAGTGGAAGCGGACCTTCTGTTTTCGGTCTTTTTACAGAAGAAAAAGCTGCTGCGGAAGCGGCTGGGCGGATTCGGGAGCTGGGACTGGCAGCGCAGGTTTTTACGGCGGGATTTGTAGCGCGTTCGTAGGGAATGTTTTATGAATTTTTTAAGATAATATTCAGTTGCTTGAAGGAGGAATGTTTATGGATAGCCGATTTCAAACGAATATGAATGAATTTCTTCCTTTGCGGGACGTTGTTTTCAACACGCTCAGGAAGGCAATTTTGACAGGGGAGTTAAAGCCGGGGGAGCGGCTGATGGAAATCCATCTTGCCGACCAGTTGGGCGTCAGCAGGACGCCTATCAGGGAAGCCATCAGAAAGCTGGAGCTAGAGGGGCTTGTTACGATGATTCCGCGGCGCGGCGCGGAAGTGGCACAGATTACGGAGAAAAATCTGAAAGATGTGCTGGAAGTCAGACGGGCGTTGGACGCGCTTTGCGCGGAGCTTGCGTGCGAGAGGATTACTGAGGAAGAGATTGCCCGCCTGAAAAAAGCATGCGACGATTTTGAGAAGGCGGTAGCGACTGGCAATGCAACGGTGATTGCAGAGGCGGACGTAGCGTTGCATGATATCATCGTGGCGGCGACCGGCAATCAGAGACTGATACAGTTAATCAGCAATTTGTCGGAGCAGATGTATCGTTACCGTTTTGAATATATTAAAGATGAAAAAGAACATATTCATTTAGTGGAAGAGCATAGAATGATTTATGAAAGCATCTTAGCGAGGGATAAGGAAAAAGCGGCGCAGGCGGCGAGGGAGCATATCGATAAACAGGAAAAATCCATTATCCGGCAGATACGCATGGAAAACGGTAAATAGCAAGACGGCTGCGGAAATATTGGATTTAGTGGCAATGGATTAGAAATAATGGATTTAGCGGCAATGGATTTAGAAACAATGGATTAGCAGCATCGAGTCAGATGCGGAATATTTTGGAAAAGACAGGGAATACTCCTTAGGAAATCAGACGTGGATTCTGAGTAGAAATAAGGAGGTATCGGTATGGATTTCGGGAAAAGCCAGTGGCATTTTAAAGTCATGGGAACAGCCGCGGTTATTGCTTCTTGCGTGTGGTGGTTTATCCTATACCCGGATTTGTGTTTCCCGCAGGATACTTACGAGGTGGTCTGTGATGTAGAAAATACATTTTCGGGCGAGGACGCTGCGGCAAATGGACGAAACGTGCTTCTGGATGACAAAACAGAGATGCCGCTTTCCTTTCTGGACGCAGACGCGCAAGATAAGCAGGTTGTCATAACGAGCAGATTATGGGAATGGCTGCAGCAGTTTGAAAATAAATGATGTGTGCAGGATATACAAAAGATACATAAAAATAGCAGGAGTCTAGAGGACATGAAAGAAAAGGAATCACTTTGCAATGCGCCGATTGGCGTTTTTGATTCGGGGGTCGGAGGGCTGACGGTGGCAAGGGAAATCATGCGCCAGCTTCCGAACGAGCGGATTGTATATTTCGGCGATACGGCGCGGGTGCCTTATGGCAGCAAATCCCGCGAGACCGTGACCCGGTTTTCTGAACAGATTGTCAGGTTTTTGCAGACGCAGGAAGTCAAGGCAATCGTCGTTGCGTGTAATACGGCGAGCGCCTATGCGCTGGATGAACTGGAAAAAGAAGCACCGCTTCCGATTATCGGAGTCGTCAGACCGGGTGCAAAAGCCGCGCTGGAAGCGACGCACAATGGGAAAATAGGTGTGATTGCAACGGAAGCAACCATCGGAAGCGGTATTTATAACCGATACATAGAAAAAAGTGACAAAAGTGTCAGAATTATCGGAAAGGCGTGCCCCCTGTTTGTGCCGCTTGTGGAAGAAGGATTATGGGAAGATCCCGTGACGGATGAGATTGCCGGAAGGTATCTGTCGGAGCTGATTGATATCGATATCGACACGCTGATTCTCGGCTGCACCCATTATCCGATGATACGCTCTACGATAGCGAGAATCATGGGGGATAGAGTAACGCTGGTAAATCCCGCCTATGAGACGGCAAGGGAATTAAAGGCATTGTTAGAAAAAGAAGGAATTGAGAGTACGAAGAGACCGGAGCTGGGAACGGAGCTTTACCGCTTTTTTGTAAGCGATGCGGCGGGAAAATTCCAGAAGTTTGCCAATTCGATTATCCCGTATGGCATTCTTTCCGCTAAGGTTATTCCGATAGAAGAGTACTAGGTAATTGTGAAACGAAGATTTTACAGCCGTCCGTTGCATAGAATATACAATCCAACGCAGGCACGCTCTCGCTACGGTTCAAACGCAGCGGTACAAGTGTGAAAAATAAATTTTTCACACGCAAGTTTGTGCTTACGCCCAAACTCGCAGGCTGAGTATGAATGGGGGATTTCGATGCCAAAATACGGCATCTAAGTACCGGCGTTTTCACAGTACCTGCTTATGGATTGTATATTCTATGCAACTACACACTTTTAAAATTTCGTTTCACAATTACCTAAATAAAAAGTACTAGAGTGGGGTGCAGATGAAGAGAGATGTTTTGATATCCGTGCGCGGTCTACAGCTTGGCACGGAGGATGGGAACAGGACGGGAACAGAACAGATAGAATCTTTTACGTCCGGCGTTTATTATGAAAAAGACGGCAGACATTATGTGCTGTATGAGGAACGTATGGAAGGGGCGGAAACCCCAGTTAAAAATACGGTTAAGTTTGCGCCCGGCAGTCTGGAACTGATACGCAAAGGATTTGTAAACGTGCACATGGTTTTTGAAGAAAATAAAAAAAACAAGGCAGTTTATCAGATTCCCTACGGCAGCATACCGCTTGAAATCGATACCAAAAAAATCCACATTGCGAGAGAATCCGAGGGGATTACCGTGCATGTGGATTATGTTCTGGATATCGGTTATGATGTTCTGGCTGATTGCAGTCTCGTTATGGAAATCCGTTTTAAGGAAAACGGATAAGCCTTATTTGATTGGCGTTGCACCGGCTTTTTCCTGTGCTTTTTCAAGCGCACGTTTGAAGAAGCCTTTTTTCTTTTGCTCTACAGGCGCCTGTTTGCCGTGAAGTCCTTTTACATCCGTGATATAGATGCCGCTGACGACTGCCTTTACTTCTTTTTTGACGGGAATCGAGTCGAAAATTTTCTCCTCGGAAATCAGGGACATAATCTGGGGACCTACTTTGGCTTTTACAATGGGTAACTTAGAGTTTCTTAAAAGTTTGGGCGTCTGGTCGAGAACTGCCTGGGGCAGACCTGCGTCTTTTAACTTCATCCGCTTTTTGTCAATAATCAGCATAGATACGGTCTGTTTCATCGCGTCTATCTGTGCCTGGCTTGCTTCTTGCTTCTTCTGCATCTTTTTGCCTAAAAAGTATAAAACGACGATACCGATAATAAGAACGGCAAGAATGCACAATAATACTATTTGCCATGTGCTCATATGCTACCTCCCGATTCATGACAATAGAAAGTCCATAGGGCGCTTTCTATCGTTTACTTGCTTTTGCTTCAAATATTTTACCATTGATTTCAATATTAGGCAAGGAAAAGCGGAAGTTTTGTCACAGAA